>SVGK01000040.1 GCA_015056395.1 Clostridiales bacterium | reverse complement strand
TCATGCCCGGCGGCGAGGACAGGAGCTACGGCGTGGCCGTGGCAAAGCTTGCGCCATGATCTGCCGCGCGCGGGAGACCATGGCGCGGCTGGAGGTGGACGACCAGACGCGCGGCTCGATAGGGAAGAGCATCATAGAAAAGCATAAGGTGAAGGACCGTCAGATGGGCCTGCTCGACCAGAAGCCCATGGAGTTAGCGCAGGAGATCGCGGCGCTGGACGTCACGGCCATGACGCCCATAGACGCCCTGAACAAGCTGTACGAGTTGAACGAAAAGGCAAAGAGGATCTGAGAAAGCATCTATCGCCCTGCTGAGACATAGAGGACCATACTCGCTATTGATTCTAAGTTACGAAAGTGTAAGTCAGAAAATGGGTGACGGACACTGAAGCAGTACCGGGATCTATAATAGTTTTCATATGATGTGACCGAATACATAACGCCTTGACCGGCCGCCATCCTTGACGAACCTCCTCCTGTCTGCTTGTAAGGTATCACGGCGACGGGTGAGAGGTTGGAAACAGGATCTTCTCCCGCCGCCGTGGACTTAAGTTTAGCAGACAGGAGGAGAACCCTCAAGGACGCTTCGCGCCGCGTCTGCGGCGCGGTGGCTGGGACAGTGCGTGATCCACGGGTCACGTCAGCTCGGGGATCAAGGTCGGAAACAGCGGGTAACTTGAGGTAACGTCGCGGAGACGGCGTCGACAAGACGCCGCTCCGGTCGAAGTTTGCATAACGGTATTGTAGAATGGGTCGTTTGTGACTCATCCGTCACTCCATTCTCTGACTTACCCCATTCTGAATTTGGATCATCCCATCAGTACAGACCTAAGACAAAATCATAATTCCGAATTCCACATTCCGAATTCCGAATTGAATCGGAGGTTTCCATGCCGATACGCATATTGGACCAGGCCACTGTCGGCCGCATCGCCGCGGGCGAGGTGGTCGAACGCCCCGCTTCCGTGGTCAAGGAGTTGGTCGAGAATTCTCTCGACGCAGGCGCGACCTCGATCACCGTCGAGATGAAGCAGGGCGGCATAGAGCTTTTGCGCGTGACGGACAACGGCTGCGGCATAGAGCCGGGCCAGGTGCGCCTGGCGTTCGAGAACCACGCCACCAGCAAGCTGCAGAGCCCGGAACAGCTCGACGACATACGCACGCTGGGCTTTCGCGGCGAGGCGCTGCCGTCGATCGCCTCGGTGGCGCATGTCGAGATGACGACGCGCGCGCGGGGACAGGAGTCCGGCGTGCGCCTCAGCGTGGACGGCGGCAGGGACATGCGCGTGGTCGAAGCCGGCTGCCCCGAGGGCACGACCGTCGTCATGCGCGACCTGTTCTACAACATCCCCGTGCGCCGCGAATTCCTGAAGAAGCCGCAGTACGAGGGAAGCCTAGTGCACGATGTCGTCGCGCGGCTGATGATAGGCAACCCGCAGGTCTCGTTCAGGCTCATCAACAACGGCCGCACGGTCTTCCACAGCTTTGGCGACGGCCAGCTCAGGCACGCCGTGTTCGCCGCCTACGGCAGGGAGACGGCGGAGAAGATGGTCCCCGTGGACGCGGCGCAGGGCGGCACGCGCATACACGGCCTGCTGGGCGTGAACGACCTCGCGAAGCCCACGCGCGCGCACGAGCTGTTCTTCATAAACGGCCGCTCGGTGCGCTGCGCGCTGCTTTCGAAGGCGCTTGAGGAGGTCGCGCGCACGCGCGTGACGATCGGGCTGTACCCGATGTGCGCGCTGGAGCTGACGCTGCCGCCCAACGCGGTGGACGTGAACGTGCACCCCAACAAGCTGGAGGTGCGATTCCGCGACGAGGACGCCACATACGCGGCGGTGCTCGAACTGCTGGGCACGGCCTTCCAGGGCGAAAGGGTGCTCGACTTCGGGCGCGACGCCGCGCCTGTCAGGCCGGTCGAACGCACGGTGCACATCGTGGAAAGGCCGCCGATGCCCGCGCCGCAGACACCCGCGCCTCCGCAGGACGAGAGGCCGCTTCGGGATGCGGTCCAGCCTCGGACAGAGGCGCCGACGCGGACCGCGATACCGCCTCAGGCCGCGGAACCGCCGCACATGCCGCCGCTGCCGACGCAGGCGCCGCCGCCCCGCGCGATGGAGATGCCCGCGCCGCTGACGCGGCTGCGCGAACAGGCGGATCCGGCGCTTTCGAACAGGCAGATCGAGCTGATCGACGTATCCTCGGAGGAGAAGCCTGCGCAGAAGGGCGGGGAGGAGTACCGCGTGATCGGCGTGGCGTTCAAGACGTATATCATACTCGAGGTGGGGGAGGCGCTGCTTCTGATCGACCAGCACGCCGCGCACGAGCGCCTGCGCTATGAGGCGTACTGCCGCGACCTCGAAGAGGGCACGGCGTCGCAGCAGCTGCTGACGCCGCTGGTGCTGCGCGTGAGCGCGCGGGAGATGGCGCTGATACAGGACAACCTGGCGCTTTTGAACGAGTCCGGCTACGCCGTGGAGCCCTTCGGCGCGCAGGACATACGCGTGACTGCAGTGCCGCACGTGCTGGGCAAGGCGGAGCTCAAGCCGATATTCCTGGACATGCTCGACAGCCTCGGACGCCTGAAGAGCGCCACGCTGGACGTGCGCCGCGCCGAGATCATGCAGATGAGCTGCAAGGGCGCCGTGAAGGGCGGCGACAGGCTGACCGATTCGGAGATACGCGTGCTGGTCGAGCAAATGCTCCAGACCGGCGCGCCGCCCACCTGCCCGCACGGGCGTCCCGTCGTGCGCGCGGTGCAGCAGAGGGAGCTTGAAAAGTGGTTCAAGAGGATACAGTGAAGGGGAGAGGAGCGCGGACGGCATGGAGCAGAGGATTCCCCTCATCGTGATCGCCGGGCCTACGGCCTCCGGGAAGACCGCGTGCGCCGTGGCACTGGCCAACATGATCGGCGGCGAGATCGTCTCGGCGGATTCCATGCAGGTCTACGCTGGCATGGCGCTGCTATCGGCCCAGCCGACCATGGAGGAGCGCGGCGGCATACCGCACCACCTGATGGGCGTGCAGGACCCGTCGCAGCGCTTTACGGCTTCCATGTACCGCGCGTGCGCGAAGGAGATCGTCCGCGACATCGCCTCGCGGGGCAGGCGTGCCATCGTATGCGGCGGCACGGGGCTGTACATCGACGCGCTGACGAAGCCCATGGGTTTCTCGGTCGAGGCGGATCCCAAGCTGCACGGCGAACTGATGGCGCTGGCGGACGAGCCCGGCGGCGCGCAGCGCCTCCACGACATGCTGGCCCAGGTCGATCCCGCGATGGCGCAAAAGCTGCATGTGAACGACGTGCGCCGTGTGGTGCGCGCCATAGAGATATACAGGCTCTCCGGCGTGACGCAATCCGAGCACATGCGGAGGGACGCCGAGCTGAAGGGGGACTATGACGAGAAGCTCTACGTGCTGACGTGGCCAAAGGAGGCGCTCTACAGGCGCATCGACAGGCGCGTGGACGACATGGTCCGCGCCGGCCTCATCGACGAGGTGCGCGCGCTGTACGCGCGCGAGCGCGCGTTCCCGACCGCGGTGCAGGCGATAGGCTACAAGGAGATTGTGGCGGCGCTTGAGGGCCGGTGTACCATGGATGAGGCGATATTGGCGGTCAAGCAGGCCACGCGCAACCTGGCCAAGCGGCAGATGACGTGGTTCCGCCGCGACGACCGCGCGATCATGATCGAGGCGGAGGGGAAGAGCGCGGAACAGATCGCGGAACGGATCGCGGAAGGGGAAGGGGAAGAGAAAGGATGTTTCTGAGCGTAATTCAGAATTAAGAATCAATGGCCGGCGGGGCATGGCAGGCGCTTTATCTGCGAGTATGGGCTGACGGTAGGTTTTTGGGGTATGGTGTTTGTGGACAAGCCTCCTGTGGGGACGCCGTTCATGGCGTCCACCTGCGCGTGAGCGCACATACTCCCGTCGTCCCCGTAGGGACGCGGCATGCCGCGTCCGTGTGCTCCGCAATGCTGTGGGGAAATGGCGGCCTAGAGGCCGCCGCTACGGGCGATGTTGTGTATAGGCCACCCGTAGGGACGCCATTCATGGCGTCCGCCCGGCCGATGCGTATGTCGGTTCCATACTGTTCGACGTAAAACATATCGGCCTGCCATAGGGACGTCCCCATGGGGCGTCCGCGTGTTTCCCAATGCTGTGGGGGAAATGGCGGCTGATAGCCGCCGCTACGGACGATGTTGTGGACAAGCCTCCTGTGGGGACGCCGTTCATGGCGTCCACCTGCGCGTGAGCGCACACACTCCTGTCGTCCCCGTAGGGACGCGGCATGCCGCGTCCGCGTGCTCTGCAATGCTGTGGGGAAATGGTGGCCTCGAGGCCGCCGATGCGGGCGAGATAACCCGCAGTCGTGCCCTGACAAAGAACCGCCCGCACGCGACCAGATGATCGCGTGCGGGCGGTTTCCTTCAAATGATGATGTCCTCGAGCTTCCTCTTCGGCACGTAGTGCACGTCGTCCTCGCCGCGCCAGTAGTTCGTGGCGCCGTCTTCTCTGACTTCCGTCAGCACGACCGTCTCGTCCGGCTTGCCTATGGCGACCAGCAGCATGGGCACGATGTGGTCCGGCAGCTCCAGCGCCTCCGCCACGCGCTTCGGGCTGAAGTTGCCGATCATGATGCCGCCCAGGCCCATCTCCGTGGCGGCCAGCAGCATGGTCTGCGCGACAATGCCCACATCCTTCAGGTACCTTCCCAGGTCGGGGTCCCATTCCGTCTCCTGGCAGATCACGATAAAGCCGGTGGGCTCATGGCCGGGGCGGGGCAGGCGCATTTCCGGAAGCGCCCTTGCCCATCCGGTCAGCGGCTGTATGCGCTCAAGCTGTTCCCTGCGGTACGCCAGATAGTACTTGAGGGGCTGGCGGTTCACGGACGAGGGCGCGTAGCGCGCGCAGTCCACCAGCGCCATGAGCTCTTCGCGCGTGACGGCGCGCGAGGCGTCATAGCCGCGAAAGCTGCGGCTCTTCATGGCAAGTTCCCTGATCATTCTTCTTCCTCCCCGAAAAGCCGTTCAAGGTCGAGCCTGGCCCTGTAAATGTCGTTTCGGGCAAAGCCCGCGTCGCGTGCGGACTGCATCGCCGCGCGCATGTCCTCGCCCGAGAGCATCCTCTTCACGATGTACACCCGCGCGTCGTCCGGCGCCTCTTCCTTCTCTTCGGGCGTTTCGACGCGGGACAGGTCGCACACGAGGCAATACTCGCCCTTTTCGACGTTCTCGTTGGCGGCGAGTTCGTCGCGCACTTCGGGCGACGTGCCCCTGTATATGCGTTCGAAGCGCTTCGTAAGGTCGCTCATCACGGCAAGCCTGCTTGCGGGGAACATCTCTGCGATGACCTCCGTCAGCTGTACGACCCTGTGCGGAGATTCATACAGCACGAACACGGATATGCCGGAAGAGCGTATCGCGCCGAGTTTGTCCCTCAAGGGCTTCATCTCGCGCGGCAGGAAGCCGTAGAACGCGAATTCGCGCGCGTCGAAGCCGGAGGCCGACAGCGCCGTGGCGACGGCGGAAGGCCCCGGTATCGGCTCCACCGGTATGCCCGCCTCCCAGCAGGCGTCCACCAGGAGGTGCCCCGGGTCGGATATGCCGGGCGTGCCGGCGTCGCAGGTCAGCGCAACGGTCAGGTCCTCCTCGAGCATGCGCCGGGCCAGCCCGGGCGCCTTCTCCGCCTCGTTGTGGCGGTGGAGGCTCGTCATGGGCTTTTTCAGATCGTAGTGATTGAGCAGCTTCATCGTCACGCGCGTGTCCTCGGCGGCGATCAGATCCGCCCTTTCAAGCGCGTCGCGCGTGCGCGCGGTCAGGTCGCCCAGGTTCCCTATAGGCGTTGCGACAACCAGAAGCCTTGCCATGCGCTTCCCCCTATACAAATGTTGCGCAAAACATGCGCACAGTTTTAACGGCGCAAGCCGCAATACGAAACAATCCTGACACACAAATCGCCTATACTGGCAATGCGGCGGTATCCCCTCTTCTCAATCCCCTATCCCTTCCGCCGCCGGAGCCGTCATATGGCGGCTCCGTTTATTTTTGGATGTGTTCGTAAGCGGCGGTCAGTATGCGCTTGTCGCGCTCGTAGGTCAGGCGCTCCAGCGCCTCGTCCACGCTGACCCAGAAGGCCTGCGCGATCTCCTCCGGCTGGGGGTTCACCTCGGCCTGGTCGGTCACGGCGGCGAATATCACCACCAGCTTTTGCGTGTCGGCGCGTATGTTGTAGCGGTTCTCGGCGCGGTAGCTGCGGTCCACGCGCACCCTGAGCCCCGTCTCCTCGAAGACCTCGCGCTCGGCGGTCTGGCTCTCGGTCTCGCCGGGCTCCATGTGGCCCTTGGGGAAGGAGATGTGCCGCCCCTTGACGTGGCGTATCAGCAGCACCTTCCACACTTCGTCAAAGCGGAATATGACGGCGCCGCAAGACTTTTCATATTTCATATCGGCGTGCGCCTCCGTCAGAGGGCTTCCAGCGCGTCCGCCATCGGCGCAAGCCAATCGGCCTCGATGCTTTCGATGCGGCCCGCGTCCACGGCGTCGGCCACGCGCGGATCAAGCGGTATCTGCGCCGTCACGGTGATGCCATGCCGTTCGGCGATCTCATTCACGCGGCTGCGGCCGAATATGTCGTGCCTCTTGCCGCACTGGTCGCACACGAAGTAGGCCATGTTTTCGACGATGCCCAGCACCGGCACGTTCATCATGCCCGCCATGCGCACGGCCTTTTCCACGATCATGCCCACCAGCTCCTGCGGCGAGGTCACGATGATGATGCCGTCCACGGGCAGCGACTGGAACACCGTCAGCGGCACGTCGCCCGTTCCCGGAGGCATGTCGACGAACATGAAGTCCACGTCGCCCCAGGCGACGTCGGTCCAGAACTGCTTGACGGTGCCTGCGATGATGGGGCCGCGCCAGACGACGGGCTCGGTCTCGTCCTCGAGCATCAGGTTCAGGCTGACCATGCGCACGCCCGTGGCGCTGACGATGGGATAGATCGAATCCTCGCCCGCCATGAGCGGGCCGGTCACGCCGAAGGCCTTGGGTATGGAGGGCCCCGTGATGTCCGCGTCCAGTATCGCGGCGTCGTGCCCGCGGCGGCGCATCAGCGCGGCCATCAGGCTGGTGACCAGGGACTTGCCGACGCCGCCCTTGCCGCTGACGACGCCTATGACCTTCTTGACGTGGCTGTTCGCGTTCGCCTGCGCGGCGAATGGGTTCTCGGCGCCGGGCTCGCGGCTGGCGCAGTTGGCGCTGCAATTGGAGCAATCGTGGCTGCAATTCTCGCTCATGGCTTACATCTCCATATCTGAAAGTGATGAGAACAATGATACCGCCAACCAGTCGCCGCGTCAAGGCAAACTGGGTTATTTTCGTCCGCGCATACGCCCCGCGCCCCCTTTACGTTTCCCGGCGTTTGGATTATAATGATAGGCGGGAAACGAAACTTGGGGAGGTATCCGGCATGACAGAGGCATTCAAAAAGGGCTATATCGGCAATGAGGGACAGCTTGTGACGCTGCGCAGGGTGACCATCGACGAAGGCAAGGCGCGCGGCACGCAGGTGATCGAGGTCGCCACGGCGGGCGGCCTGTCCGTGGACATACTCCCGGACAACGGCCTGGACATAGGCCAGGTGCGCTTTCGGGGACGCAACATGACGTTCATCACGAAGAACGGGCTGGTATCGCCCGAACGCATGCTGCCCTATGAGAACGAATTCCTGCACTACTTCCCGGGCGGCCTGGTGTACACGTGCGGGCTGCGCTCCGCGGGGCCGGCGAACCGCGACGGGGATGAATGGCACCCGCTGCACGGCCGCTACCACGGCACGCCGGCGGAGCAGGTCGCCGCGCGCGTCGAGGACGGCCATGTCGTGATCGCGGGCGTGGTGCGCGACACGGCGCTGTTCGGGCAGGTGCTGGAGCTAAAGCGCACGATATCGATCGGCTGCGAGGACGCCGTGATCGAGATACGCGACGAGGTGTCGAACCTGGCCCCGCGCGACGAGGAGATCATGATGGTCTACCACTGCAACTTCGGCTACCCGCTGCTTTCGGAGACGGCCGAGCTCACGCTGCCCGAGGCGCGCGAGACGCTGCCGCGCACCGAATTCGCAAGGCAGGGGCTTAACAAGACGACGACGTTCGAGCCGCCCGTGGACAACGAGGAGGAGCGCTGCTTCTTCCAGAAGATGAAGGACGAGTTCCATGTCACGCTCAGCAACAGCGCCATATCCACGCGCATGGACATGGAATGGTCCGGCGACACGCTGCCGATCATGGTGGAGTGGCGCTCCATGGCCAGCGGCGACTACGCGCTGGGGCTCGAGCCGTCCAATTCGACCATCATGGGCCGCCGCGCGCAGCGCGAGGACGGCACGCTGCCCGTGCTGAAGGCGGGGGAGACCATCGAAAACCGCGTGCGGTTCGCGTTCTCTGACCTGTGCTGACGCTTCGGACGGAAATTTTACAACGCGCCGCGCCGTTTGGCTTGACAAAACCGAAGCCCATGTGCTATTATCGCATCTGAACGGCAATGATGGGCACAAAGTAGCGCAAGCCTGTTCACCCCCGTACAGAGAGCGTCCGGTCGGTGCAAGGGCGCGGGGAGGCGGCGCGAATTACGGCCCGGAGCCGGACGGGGGAAAGGCCCTTATCTGAAAATGGGCCCTGTAGTCCGTCCCGGTCGCGCCCGTGATCGCGCACAACGAGGCCGTGCCGGGCTGCGCCCGCATGGCGAACGGAAGTGGTACCGCGTCTTATTCGTCGCCTTCCCCATGTGGGAAGGCGACTTTTTTCAGTGACCTTTGAGGGAGGAAAAGCATATGCAGTTTACCGAGGAAATGTTTGCGCGCCACATGCGCCCCATCACCGGAAGCGCCATACGCGAGGTGTTCAAGCTGCTGGGCAAGCCCGGCATGATCTCCTTTGCGGGCGGGAATCCGTCCAACACGGCGCTGGAGCCGGACGTGATCGCGCGGCTGAGCGGCGAGGTGCTTGAAAAGTACGGCACGACGCTTCTGCAGTACGGCGCGACGGACGGCTTCATGCCCTTCCGCGAGAGCGCCGCGGCGTTCCTGAACACGGAGGGCGTGCTGGGCGGCGCGGAGAGCCTGCTGCCCGTGCAGGGCGGCTCGCAGGCGTTCGACCTGCTGCTCAAGGCGCTGATCGATCCCGGCGACGTGGTGCTGTGCGAGAGCCCGACGTTCTTAGGCGCGATACAGGCCATGCGCGAATACAACGCAAAGCTCGTCGCCATGCTCACGGACGAGGGCGGCGTGATCGTAGAGGCGGCGGAGGAGCTGATCAAAAAGCACCATCCGAAGCTCATGTACGTGATCCCGACGTTCCAGAACCCCACGGGCATCACGCTGGCCTGCGAGCGCAGGAAGGCCCTGGCGGCGCTTGCGTCGAAGTACGGCGTGGTGATCGCGGAGGACGACCCCTACCGCGACCTGCGCTATTCGGGCGAGGCGCTGCCGCCCATACAGTCCTTCGATGAGGAGGGCTGGGTCGTCTATATGTCGAGCTTCTCCAAGTACATCTCGCCCGGCATGCGCCTGGGCGCGGCGATGGTGCGTAACCCCATGCTGCTGCGCAAGATGGTGATCGGCAAGCAGTCCGCGGACGTGCACTCGCCGCTTTTGACGCAGGCCATCGTGGACGCCTATCTGCGACAGGGCCTTATGCCGGGGCACATAGAGCGCATATGCGGCGGCTATGCAAAGCAGCTCAACGCCATGCTGGAGGGCTTCAGGCACTTCCCCGAGGGCACCGTGCACACCGTGCCGCAGGGCGGCCTGTTCGTATGGGCGGAGCTTCCGCAGGGCATGGACGCGCTTGAGGCGTTCCCGAAGGCGGTCGACGCGAACGTCGCGTATGTCGCGGGCACGTACTTCTATCCGGACGGCGGGCACGAGCGCACGATGCGCCTGAACTTCTCGATGTGCGAGGTGCCCGTGATCGAAGAGGGCATGCAGCGCCTGGGCGCCGTGCTCAGGGAGGCGGCCAAATGAAGCTCACGTTCCTTGGCACATCGGCGGGCGAGAGCTATCCTGCGATCTGGTGCGACTGCGAGAACTGCTCGTATGCAAGGCGGCACGGCGGCAGGAACATACGCGTGAATACCGGCACGATGATCGACAATGACGTATTGATCGACATGAACGCCGTGAGCTTCCACACGGCGGCGCGGCTGGGCGTGAGCCTCACGCAGGTGACGAAGCTGCTGGTCACGCATCCGCATCCGGACCACCTGGCGGTCGAGCCGCTCGACTGGCGCATGGCGGCGGACGACGCGCCCTACAGGTCGCCGCGCGAACAGCGCGGCATGGTCTCGCCCAGGTTCACGAAGCTGCCGGTCATGACCATGTACGGAAACGCCGCGACGAAGCGGCGGCTCGACCGGCTGGAGCCGGATATGTTCGACGGGCACCTGGCCATGCGTTTCCACGAGATCCGCGAGGGCGAGGAGGTCACGGACGGCGACCTTTCGTTCGTGCCCGTGCGCGCCATGCACGGCGGCGAACCGGGCTTTGCCCACAGCTACATCATAAAGCGCGGCGGGAAGACGCTTCTATATGCGCTGGACACGGGAGGCTACGAGGACGACATGATGGCGCTGATACTCAAAGAAAAGTACGACGCCGTGGTGATGGAGGGCACGTTCGGCCTGACCGAGGGCGACGACCCGAACCACATGACGTACCGCAAGAACGCGGCGTTCCGCGACAGGCTCAGGGAAGCTGGATGCATTTCGGACGATACGCCGTTTTTCCTGACGCACATGAGCCCGCACTGGACGCCGCCCTATGACATCTACGCGCCGCTGATGAAGGAAAAGGGCTTCATCGTGGCCTACGACGGCATGACGGCAAGGATATGACAGGAGGAAACGAAAATGAACGCATATGACATACTCAAGGAGAGGGGCTTCGTCCCAGGTGACCTTTGAAGACGACCTCCGCAAGGCCTTTGACGAGGGCATGGTCACGTTCTACACTGGCTTCGATCCTACGGCGGATTCGCTGCACATAGGCCACTACATACCGATCATGGCGATGGCGCACTTGCAGCGCGCCGGGCACAAGCCCATCGCGCTGATGGGCGGCGGCACGGGCATGATCGGCGATCCCTCCGGCAAGAGCGACCTGCGCAAGGTGCTGACCGTAGAGGA
Organism: Clostridiales bacterium; assembly: GCA_015056395.1. Taxonomy (GTDB): domain Bacteria; phylum Bacillota; class Clostridia; order Christensenellales; family Aristaeellaceae; genus Faecivicinus. Next base: position 3,867 of record SVGK01000040.1, on the reverse strand, counting down.
CATCGACCACAACGTCGAGTGCTTCAAGAAGCAGATGTCCCGCTTCCTGGACTTTGACCAGTCCAAGGAGAACTGCGCGCTGATCGTCAACAACGCCGACTGGCTGCGCACGCTCAATTACATCGACTTCCTGCGCGAGGTGGGCGCGCTGTTCTCCGTCAACCGCATGCTCACGGCGGAGTGCTACAAGCAGCGCCTGGAGCGCGGGCTCACGTTCCTGGAGTTCAACTACATGCTGATGCAGAGCTATGACTTCCTGCAGCTGTTCCACCGCTACAACTGCACGCTGCAGTCCGGCGGCGACGACCAGTGGAGCAACATGCTCTCCGGCGCGGACCTGATCCGCCGCAAGGAGCAGAAGCCCGCGTTCGCGCTGACGTTCAAGCTGCTGCTCACGCACGACGGCAAGAAGATGGGCAAGACGGAGAAGGGCGCGCTCTGGCTGGACGCGAACAAGTGCTCGCCCTACGACTTCTACCAGTACTGGCGCAACGTGGACGACCAGGACGTCGAAAAGTGTCTGGGGCTTTTGACCTTCCTGCCCATGGACGAGGTGCGCCGCCTGGGCGCGCTCAAGGACAGCGCCATCAACGAGGCCAAGCGCGTGCTGGCGTTCGAGGTGACCAAGCTGATACACGGCGAGGAAGAGGCGAAGAAGGCGCAGGAGGCGGCCGAGTCGCTGTTCGGCGGCGGCGCGCAGGGCGGCAACGTGCCCACGACCGTCGTGTCGAAGCAGGCGCTTTCCGAAGACGCGCGCCTGCTCAGCTGGATGACGAAGGCCGGCATGACCAAGTCCAACGGCGAAGCGCGCAAGGCGATACAGCAGGGCGGCGTGGTCGTGGACGAGGCGAAGGTCACCGACGTCGACTTCTGCTTCACGGAGGAGATGCTGGGCGAGGGCGTCATCGTCAGAAAGGGAAAGAAGACGTTCCAGAAGTTCGTGCTGGAATGATGAAAGACGCGGACGAAAGGGGTCTTCCCCGGCGGTACCACACATGCGCGACCGACGAAACAAGGCCGTGCCAAACGTCCTCCACGGGGCGTCCGGCACGGCCCCTTTTGTATCCATCATGAAAAATTGCCACTTGATTTTCATACGTCATACGGTTATACTTGTATTGCCGAATTAACTTATGAGGAGGGTTTTTCCATGCGCTATGTCATCGCCCTGGACCAGGGCACGACCAGCTCGCGCGCCGTCGTATTCGACGAGAACGCGAACCTGATCGCACAATACGGTCTCGAATTCAAGCAGATCTATCCGCATCCCGGCTGGGTGGAGCACGATCCGGACGACATACTCCATACGCAGACGGAATCGCTCAAAAAGGCCGTCGAAAAGGCCGGCATCGACGTAAACGACATCGTGGCCATAGGCATCACCAACCAGCGCGAGACCACGCTCCTGTGGGAAAAGGCCACGGGCAAGCCCCTTATGAACGCCATCGTGTGGCAGTGCCGCCGCACCGCGCCGCTGATCGAAAAGCTGGTGGCGGACGGCTATGGCGACATGATACAGAGCCGCACCGGCCTCGTGCCGGACGCCTACTTCTCCGGCAGCAAGCTCAAGTGGATGCTGGACAGGATACCCGATTCCCGCGCCCGCGCCGAAAGGGGCGAGCTGTGCTTCGGCACGGTGGACAGCTTCCTGGCCTGGCACCTGACGGGCGGCCGCGCCCATGTGACCGACGCGACGAATGCCGCCCGCACGATGCTCTACAACATATTCGAGGGACGCTGGGACGAGGACCTCTTGAAGATGCTGGACATACCCGCGGGACTGCTGCCCGAGGTGGTCGACAGCGCGCAGGTGATCGGCATGCTGGACAAGTCGATACTGGGGCGCGAGATCCCGATCTCGGCCATGGCGGGCGACCAGCACGCGGCGCTGTTCGGACAGGGCTGCTTCACGCCCGGCATGTGCAAGAACACCTACGGCACGGGCTGCTTCCAGCTGATGAACACCGGCGCGGAGCCCGTGCGCTCCCGCAATAACCTGATCACGACCATAGGCTGGCGCATGGACGGCAAGACGACCTATGCGCTGGAGGGCAGCGTGTTCGTGGGCGGCGCGGTCGTGCAGTGGCTGCGCGACGAGATGAAGCTCGTGGCGAAGGCGTCCGAGACGGAGGCCATCGCAGCGGCGCTGCCGGACAACGGAGGCGTGTACTTCGTGCCCGCCTTCACGGGCCTGGGCGCGCCCCACTGGGACATGTACTCCCGCGGCACCATCGTAGGCCTGACGCGCGGCACCGGGCGCGACCACATCATACGCGCGGCGCTCGAAGCGATCGCGTATCAGTCGGCGGACATCATCAACGCCATGGCGAACGACGCCGGTGTGAAGGCGCAGGTCATGCGCGTGGACGGCGGCGCGAGCGCGAACAACTTCCTGATGCAGTTCCAGGCGGACATACTGGGCACGAAGGTGCTCAGGCCGAAGGTGATCGAGACCACGGCCATGGGCGCGGCGATGCTGGCCGGACGCGCCACGGGCGTCTGGACCGACGCGGACCTGAGCCGCCTGCAGGCCGTGGACCGCGAGTTCGAACCGGCGATGGACGAAGCTGCCCGCACAAAGCTGCTCAACGACTGGCACAGGGCCGTCGAGAGGAGCAAGGGATGGGAGGAGAGGACGGAGTAGGAGTGATTAATGAGTAATGAGGAATGAGTAATTATTGACAATTAACAGTTGACAGTGAACGATCAATGGTGGGGCGGAGGGCGGTGCGTTTGTATTTGCGCGAGGCCGTGAACAGTGTTCCCGTAGGGGCGCCATTTATGGCGTCCGCCCGGTCGCAGGTGTTCGAAGCGACCTCTGTCAGGAACGCGGACGACACGCAGTCATGAACGATGCGCAATGCCATGCACAACGCCTCCCCGTAGGGGCGCCATCCATGGCGCCCGCTCGGTCTTGCCGTTCGAAGCGTGGATCCCGTGCACGACATCCGCCCTTCTGCCCGCCTGCCCTCAACTTATCCGTCCTCTCCGGAGAAACACATGCAGCTCAAAGATAACACATATGTCAGCCAGACCGTGGAACGCAGGATATCGCCCGCGACTTACGCCATCACCGGCGCGCTCTATGTCTGCGTGGTGCTCTTTACCGTGATCGGCACCATGGCCGGCATGTTCTGGGGCATCCTCGCCGTGGGGACATTGCTGTTCACCTGGTACTACATGGGCCAGGCGCGCGTCACCTATGAATACATACTCGAAGGCACGCACTTTCGCGTGATGCGCACGAGCGGCTTCAAGTCCCGCCCGAGGGTCGAGGCGTTCGTCTCGACCGACCTGACGCGCATGGAGATCATGGGCCCGAAGGACGCGCCTGCGCTTGCGGAGATCGAGGCGCGCACGAAGGCGTCGTCGCCCCGCCGCACGGTCTGCGACGTGTCGCGCCACGACCGCCGCGACGCGCCCATGGTGCTCTATGCCCGCGACGGCGAGCGCTGGCTCAGGCTCACGTTCCAGCCTTCCGCGGAGCTCGTCGCCGCGATCAGGCGGCTGTGCCCCGGCAAGGTGCGAGAGGTGGAAGCGTGAAGGACCGTTCGGCCGATGTGTTCAACGCGGGCGTGACCGGCGTGGGCGATCCGCATGACGAGCGGCGCGACTATGTCATCGGGAAAGGGCGCGCGCTGGTGGGGCTCCTGGACAACCCGTGGTATCCGCCCTATGTGACGGACACGCCCCACATACACAATGTGATGGAGATCGGCGTCTGCCTCTCGGGCGAGGGCGAGATCCGCATGGGCGGCAGCGCGTGGCTCTTTCGCGTGGGCACGGTCGTGGTCGCGCCCCGGGGCGTGCCGCACGCGCAGGACAACCGCGGCGTGCCCATGACGCACTGGCGCTATGTGCTGGTCG
>SVGK01000290.1 GCA_015056395.1 Clostridiales bacterium | reverse complement strand
CGGCCCGTTGTTCTGCATGTGCGGGTTCTGCGCGCGCATGTCCTCGAACCAGTCGAAGCGCGCCCGGCTCGTGGCGCAGGAGGTCTCGAACTTCTCCCGGCCCGCATAGGGCTTCGTGATGAACGCGCGCTTCTTTTTCTTGCCCGTGGCGTTGGCGACGCGGCACATGAGGCGCGTGAGCAGGTACGGCGCACCGCTTCTATGCGGCGCGATCATGGGCGCGCAGAGTATCGCCTTGTCGAACGTGTTCTTGTGCTTTTCAAGGTAGAACGCCGCCACGGCGCCGCCCATCGAATGGGCGAACACGATCCACGGGCGCGGCATGTGGTGCAGCACGTTGACGCATACGCGCTCCATGTCCACGACGTAGTCGGAAAACGAATCCACGTGCGTCACCGACGGATCCGACAGGCCCTCCGCCCGCCAGGACTGTCCATGTCCCCTCTGGTCGTAGATCACGACGGAGTAGTGCGCGGTGAGGAACGCGTACACGACCTCGGCGTATTTCTCGATGCACTCGGTGAAGCCGTGCAGTATCAGCACCGTACCCCTGGGGTCCTGCGCGTCATACTGCGCGCACATCAGCGGCCTTGCGCCGTAGCCCGATACCTGCGTGTCCCGGCGTATGCCGCGCAGATAGGGCAGCACGATCTGTTCCATGGCCTGGGCATAGCAGTCCTCACGCGCCCAGCCCAGATCCGTGATCCAGTCGGAACGATCCATACTCATCCCCCTTGAAAGCATGATGCCGATGCTCGTCGCGGTAGAAACCCACGCTCGTGCAGGCGATACCTGATCCATGATATGTCCTATTATAACAGATGGTTTTAACAATTCAAGTCGAATTGACAGATTCCTGTCGGATTTAACAATCCGGCACGGTAAACACAGGAAACACGTGACCGACCTGTGTGCAGAACAATGCCCCGGGCGCTTTCTGGTACGCCCGGGGCGAACTAATCTTAATGCCAGGCCCGTCTCAGAACATGCTCTGCTTCAGCCTCTCTTCCGCCTGGCGATAGCGTTCAAGTGCGCGCAGGATCTGCTCCGCAACATTGAAAGCGCTCTGCGCAAGCGCCTGGCACCACTGCATCATGCTCTGCTGATCCAAGCTGAACGCCGTCGCACCGTCGCCCTCCCAGCTGCTCAACAGCGCATTCGCGGCGTTTTGCAGCGTGCGAAGCGCGTGATTATAGGTCTCCACGGCCGCCTTCAGCTCGTGCGCACCTGTGCTTACGCCGGTGTAGTCCACATAAATGAAGTCATCCGCGCCGCCTTCCACGCCCTCGATCGGCTGTGGAGGAGATGCATAGGCGATGTCCGCTCCGCCATACACCTTCGGCAGCAATCCCCAGTCGCTCAGTACCCCTATGGCCTGTCCGATGATCGGGATGTGCGCAAGCAGCGACAGCTTTCCATATTCCAGTATGAGATCTACAGCCTCCCTGTTGTTCCTGTTCATGAATATCTTGACCAGGCTTGCTATCTTGTGATCCGAACCTTTGCCGAGCATTGCGTCCATCAACTCGCCGACGAAGTTGAGCACCTGCGGCTTCTTGTCCTGTGGAATGGTACGCAGGACGCTGTTCATCATTTCGTCGAGGTCCTTTGTGACCCCGGACTGTTGACCGGGCTGCATCTTGCCGTCTTTGTCCAGCAACACGAACGGCGAATGGTACTTCATCACGTTGCCATCCACCCTGTTGCCCTGATGATAATGCGTCGTGCCTACGTCGTTCAGGAGTATATTGACATAATCTCCGTCCGCATTGTGGTTCGTGATCTTCCCCTGCCTGGCGATAATCTGGTCACGGTGCGCCATCATGAACTCGTCGGAGAATCCCTGTCCATCGAACGAAACGCAGCGGTCGATCTTCTGACCACAGAGCAGCGTGGCGATCTTCGCCTTGTTGCCGCCCTTCGAATGGCCCGTCATGGTCACGGTGTCATAACCCGAGAGATCGAGCGAATCGACATACTTTATCGCACGCTCCTGCAGCGGGCTGATCGTCTGGTCGGACGTGGAGCCGTCCTTGATGTAACCGCCCGCCCTGGCGTTGTCCACCCATTCGCCTGCACCGGAGCCCTTGAACAGCACGATGGCCTCGTTGCCGTTGGCCAGCACACAGCCGCCGTCATCCACGGCCGGATCGTAATAGCTCTGCTTGATCACAACGTTCTGGAGCGTCGAGTCCTTCTGGATCGCAGCCTTGAGTATGTCCCAATCCTCCTTTGAGGAAAACGCATCGGCATTCTTTGCGCTGTCTATGCGCTCGACGAACTCGCCTATGGTCATGCCGTCCGTGCTGAGCTGCGGGTTCTTGCCGTCGCTGTACATCTTGGTCGGACTCGTGGCATAGATCAGCGTATTGAGCAAAGCAAGCTGGTTCTCGCTGAGCATCAGTCATTCCCCCCATCCCGGCCGTACAGGAAAAACCGCTCACGCGCGGTATAGACGGGTTTTGCGTCATTATGCGAAGGGATCAGGCCGAATACGTCGGCCTTCGTGGCCTCAGTCGGCAGAGGCGAAGCGAGCATGTAAAGCGTGAAATCTCCGCCAAGGCCCAGCGTCTCTGCGCTCTGTTTGAACGCCGCTGCAACGCGCGCAAAATCGACAGTATCGGGCGGCAGCAGCACCCATGTGTAGGCAAAGAAATCCGCGTCGTTTACAGCCGTTTCAAGCGGTGTATCGATGGTATACGCATCTCCCAGCATGCAGTGTATCGTCGAATAGGCGCGCAGGCCCGGCGCGACATCTTCAAAAGTCAATTCGATGTATTTCTCGTAGTCCTCGTCGTGCAGGGAACCATAGAAGTCGTCCCTGAAGGCGTAGCTGCCATCCTCCGTCTCTTCAGCCTCTACCGTGACCACGATATCACTGTCCTCTACCGATAGACGAAACACGTCGCAGGCCCTGTCAACGCTGCGCGTGCTGAAGGACTGCACGTGGAATACTTTGCCCGGGTACTTCACCGCCAGCCTTTCATCCATCTCCGCCGCGACCTGAGACAATCGTTCGTCGATGAAGCTCCTCTCTTCAACGTCAGCCGGCGCCTCTCTCATTGCCAGGATCTCATCGGCCAATGTGTGTTGCACTGCGATCCCCTCCCCTTTCTCAGCCATCACACATGCCGAAAGCAGAAACAATGCCAGTGTCAGACAGATCGCACAGAGCCTTTGTCTCATCATGGCGCATCTCCTTTCCGGCACATGATGTGCGCTCGATGGCGTTTTATCCATATTAACATATATTGTCCGTGAATTCAATATATAATCGCTGATCCCAAAAATAAAAAATGACCTGTTCGGTCATTCAAAGAGCATCAGGACTGGCTGGGGCGGCAGGGGTCGAACCTGCGAATGCGGGAGTCAAAGTCCCGTGCCTTACCGCTTGGCTACGCCCCAAC
>SVGK01000039.1 GCA_015056395.1 Clostridiales bacterium | reverse complement strand
CAGCACGACGAACCCGGACGGGTCCATGACGATCCTCTGATGATGGTCCAATGCGCTCGTCCCTCCTCGCTTCCTCTTTCATCAAACGACGGCGCGGCGGCCCTTCGCCGCCGCGCCGTCGGTCCGTATGCGTCAGAACGTCACGTTCATGTTTTCCATGGTGTCGATCACGACCACGCAGTCCTCGCGCACGTTCCGCATGACCTGCAGCATGATGTTCTCAGGTATCGCCACACAGCCGCCGGTGTAAGGCTTCGCCTTGCCCAGGCAGTGCAGGAATATCGCGGAGCCGCGTCCCGCCGTGCCGTCCTCGTTGAAGCTGATGTTCAGGCAGTACTGGTACTCGTACTCGTAGTCGATGATGTGCTCGCTGTTCTCCATGTCCAGATCCGGATAGTCGGTTATGCTGACCATCTCGTTGTAGCGCCTATCCTGGTCGCCGGACCAGTAGATGTCGTCGTCCACCTGCGTGTAGGGGATGGCGCAGCCCGGGTCCCCGGCGATGCCGAAGGCCGCGTTGAAACGATAGGTGCCCACGGGCGTCTGGCCGCAGCCCTCCGCGTGGTCCGCGTCCAGGCACAGGCCGTTCCTGCCGACAAGGCCGGGCGTGGAGAGTATCTGCTTCCAGCTGCCGTCCTGGTCACGCTCATGCATGGAGATGCTCGCGGAGCTCTTGTCCATGCCGTAGCCCGCGACCACGAACAGCTGCGTGACGCTCTCGTCCTGCGCCTGCGCAAGCGCCTTCACCCATTCGGGGGAATCGACCCTGCGCTGTATGGAGGCGTGCAGCCCGTCCGGGCTCGCCTCTTCTCCCTCTTCATCTTCTTCGCCGTCCGAATTGCCCATGGTCAGCGTGTGGTCGCGCAGCGCCTGCCACGCGGCCTCGCTGGCGGGATCGCTGAGCAGCGCTTCCATGCGCCCGGCGGCGTCCGCGTCCTCGAACGCGCCCTTCTCGGCTTCCCAGTCGTCCGTGCAGGCGTCCAGCGCGGCGACCACGTCCATGAAGCTCGCGTCGAAGGCGGCGCGCTCCTCGTCCGTCATGCCTTCCCAGCCTTCGAGCATGTTCGCGCGCAGCGCATTTACGTCCGCGGCGTCGAGCCTGTTCGCCACGGCGAAGTCCAGCACGTCGGCCGCGGCGCCGGCCAGCTTGAGCGACGCGCCCGCGGTGCCCTGCTCTATGCCGCCCACGACGGAGAAATACCCTTCGACGAACGCCTGCGCGTCCGGCACGGCGCGCGCGAACGCGACCTCGTTCTCGCCCGGCGTCCCCTTATAGTCCGTCCAGACCACGTCGCCCGCTTCGTCGAACACGAACGCCGCCGCGCCGTCGGTGAACACGGGATCGCCCTCGACATAAGCCTCGCCGTCATACGTACACTCGGCCAGCGTGCCGACCTCGAACGAGGAGAGCCCGCCGCTCACCTCGTCGTACAGGCAGCCGGCATAGGTCCACCGCATGGCCGTATCGTCGGTCAACGGCTGCGTCACGGTGCATACATAGGCATCGTCCGCATCCGGGTCGCGCTCGATCGTGAGCGCATAGCCCTCCGCGGCCCAGCGGCCCAGGTAATCCCCGCCCTCCGCCGACGCCGTGCAGAGGAGCAGCCCCAGCGCGATGGCAAGCGCGAACAACGTCCTTATCGTCCTCATGTGTATCTCCTCCTCTTTTCAAAACAGTTATCCCCGCCGCGCGGGCGGGGTCGGATGTCATTCTATGTCCAGTATGTCGACGAAGCCGGTGACCTCGAAGACCTCCATGATCATCTCGTTCACATTGGTGATGGTCATGCCGCCCTGCTTCATCATGGTCTTGTGCGTGGCCAGCAGCACGCGCAGGCCGGCCGATGAGATGTAATCCAGCTTTCCGAAGTCCATCGTCAGCTCGGTCACGCCGTTCAGGCTGCCCTTCAGTTCGTTTTCGAGCTCGGGGGCGGTGGTGGTGTCCAGGCGTCCCTCTAATGCGATGGTGAGCGCCGAGCCGTTCTTCGTCTTGGTGATGGTCATTGGTGGTCCCTCCTTATGTGGTATGTCTTAATAATATGGATGTGTCAGAACGTCTTTTTGATGACGAGATCGATCCTGTCGCCCCTGACGGAGACCGTGATCTCGTCGGCCAGCGTCGCCACGATGGACTTCTCGAGCTCATCCCAGGCCTCTTCGGCATCGTCGTCCCTGAAACGCGCCTCGTCCAGCTCGGCGCGGTAGCTCGAAAGCGTCCATATGGGCATCATGTCGGCGTTGAGCGCGGTCGATTCGGGCGTGTGCACGATGCCGTACCTGGCGTTCTCCTCGCCGTATGCGTTCATGGTCCGCCCGAACGCGTAGAGCTTTTCGGCGATCATCTCGCCGATGCGAGCCATGAAGCCCTTCTTCGCCGCGTTCCTGCCCGTGGTGGACACGGTCAGCAGCTCGCGCTTCTTCGCCGCGTCCATGTCCGCCGTGACCTCGAAGTGTATCTCGCAGGCGCGGCCCTCTCCCGTGAACCAGATCTGGCCGTAGAAATCCTCCAGCATGGCGTTGACCATGCCCAGCGTCTCCTCGACCAGCAGGTCCAGCTTGAGCGTTTCGTGTCTGCCCAGCTCAAGCTTCCGGGCAAAGTCCTCCGTCGCGTAATGCGCGGCGGCGGCGCGCTCCGATTCGTTGTTGACCAGGAACTTCGCCGATGTCATGCCCATGGTCCTTCCCCCGTTTCATCATTGGATAGTGTGTTTCAGATGCGCTTTCGCATCGTCAGCACGTTTTTGCCGTCGCGGCGCGCGTATTCCAGTGCGTCCATGGTCTTCTTGACCAGGAATATGCCCAGGCCGCCGATCTTGCGTTCGTCCGCGGAAAGCGTCACGTCCGGGTCCTCCACGTTCAGCGGATCGAAGGGGACGCCCGCGTCCTCGAACGTGACCGACGCCATGCGGGACGCCTCGTCGAATTCGAAGCGCACCGTGGCTTCGCCCTCGCCCGACCCGTAGGCGTAGCGCGCGATGTTGCCGAACAGCTCGTCTATGGCGACGTCGATCTGCACCTGGGCCTTCATCTGGCAGTCGTGCGCCTCGAGCAGCCCGTCGATAAAGGCCGTCACCTCCGGTATATTGTCGAGCTTCGCCTTCAGTGTCAGCTCCTTCATCGGACAACCCCCTTTCGTTGCGGTCATGGCGGCATGCGCTAACTCAGCGCCAGCGACAGCGCGCCGAAGAAAGCCGCCATCGAACAAAGCAACACTATGGTCTGCGGTATGCGCCTGACCAGCAGCCCCACGCATTCGCGCATGAAGGCGTTCGGCCAGTACCACCACCTGGTCTTGCTGCCCATGCCCTCCGCGGGCAGTCCGGCGTTCGCCGCCCACACGCCGCTTCGGAACACATGGTAGTTCGTCGTTGAAAACACGACCCTTGCGCCGGGCTGCGCGCGGTCGATCAGTTCCTTTGAATACGCCATGTTCTGATAGGTGTTGCGGGATCGGTCCTCGACCACGATGGCGTCCTGCGGTATGCCCTTCGACACGAGATAGCGCCGTATGGCCTCCGCCTCGGGCATGGGCTCGTTCGCGCCCTGTCCGCCGGAGGGCATCAGCACGGCGCGCCGGCCGCCCCGCGCATTCTGCTCGTTCCAGTAGTCGATGGCCCTGTCCGCCCTGCCCTGCAGAAGCGGCGACAGCGTGCCGTCCCTGCGGAACAGGCAGCCCAGTATCAGTATGTAGTCCGCGTCGTGTTCGGGCACATGCCTGGCCGCCCTCACGCCGCAGACGATCGCGCCGATCAGTATGCATTCAAAGCAGGAGAACGCGGAGGCATACACGTTCTGCAGCGTCTCGTGCGCGCGCCATTCCCACTCGGAGCCTGCAAAGCTGCGGCTGTAGAGCCAAAAGGCGATCGCCTCGCCCCCCACCAGTATCAGCCCGATCGCTATGCCCAGCAGGTTCTTGGGCGAGAACTTTTCGTGCCTCAGAAGCTCTATGTTGCTCACCGTCATCGAGACGGCGAACGCCAGCATGAAGGGCGACGTCAGCATCATGAAGCGGAAGCCTGAGGTCGATATCGAAAAGTAGGCGTCCAGCATGATGTAGTCGCGCGGGTCCAATATGTGCTTTATCGTGACCTGCAGCATGACAAGGCCCGTGACCAACGCGAACAGCCCGAAGCCCGCCGCGTGTATCGTCGTGTAGGCGTAGAACGCAGGCCCCTTCGCCTGCCTGTAGAGGCTGAACATGGTCCACGCCACATAGAGGCAGAACGCGGTGAACGCGGCCAATACCACGTAGTCGCCCGTGAAGCCGCCGGTCACCGTGTCGTACACGGTGCCGAAGCGCCCCACGCGGAACAGGTACAGGCCTTGCGCCTCCCCGTCTTCGTCCTTCAGCTCGACCCACGCGTCGCCCGGCCGCTCGGGATGTATCGGCACGCGCAGGTAGCTGCCCACGCGCTCCGGCGCGCCGTGCGTGATGATGCCCTGCGCCTCCATTTCGATGACGGGCGTCTGGTCATGGGGTATGTTCGGCGCGTAGATATACGCCGTGTACGTGCTTCTGATCGCCATCCTGCACGCCGCGCATATGCTCAGCAGCAGCACGGCCATGAGCGCTATGCGCAATGCGGCCCTCTTCATCCTGCCTCCCCGATGTACCGCCGCGCCAGGCGGTCTACCTGAACCACTTGTCCGCTATGGTGGGCTCGGGATAGCCCCAGTCCTCCGGCACCGCGCGGGCAGTCATCAAATATCCGTTCTTTTCGAGCACGCGCGCCGAGGCGCGGTTCTCGACCATGGTGCTTGCGGTGATCAGCTCGATGTCCGTCTGCCCATAGAGGTAGTCGACCATGAGCCCGAGCGCGCGCGTCGCGATCCCCCGTCCCCAGAAGGGCTCCCTGAGCCGGTATCCGGTGCAGACCTTGTGCAGCGCGTCCTTGTAGCCGTAGAATTCCGCAAGCCCGCAAAAGTCGCCGCTCTCTTTGAGGAATATCCCCAGTATCAGGGACTCCCTTTCGCGGAAGCAGCGGCCGTTTATGTACGCGATGGCCTGCGCGGCGTCGGGCGCCTGCTTTTCCGCAAGGAACGTCGGAAGCCAGCGGTAGGCCCTGTCGTCGGCGATCAGCCGCGCGAGGCCCTCCGCGTCGGCGGGCACGAGTCCGCGCAGCAGGACCGCGTCGTCCTCGAGGCGCGGCATCGCGTCGAACAGCTTTGCCTTCACTTTCTGGTCACGCCGTCGCCGTAAATGGTCGTCCAGTCGTCCCTCATGGAGACGGGCACCCAGCCGAATTCCCCGCAAAGGCCAAACATCTTCTCCGCCTTTTCGACGTTGCCGTTCTCTCGCACGGTATCGTCGCAGCAGAGCATGACCGCAAGGCTCCTGTAGGGGTTGTTGCTGGTGACGTATTCCGCCATCGAAGAGTCGCCCGTGGAGTTGCCGAAGGAGAGCACCGGCTGCGCGCCGATCTCCTGCGCGATCACGGAGACCTTGTTCATCTTCAGGTTCTTGATGATGAAATCGCCGCCCAGCACCAGCTCATCGTCGTCGTCGAACACGTAGTCGAGTCCGTCCTGATCGGCCTGGTCGCGCGCGATGATGGTCTCGTCAGAGCCTATGATCTGCCTGGCCGGCACGTTGAGCGGCGAATCGTACACGATGCCGCGCACGATCAGGCGGTCCGTGCCGCTGACGATGTAGACCGTGAAGCCGTTCGCCTGCAGATAGTCGACCACCTGCAGCATGGGCCTGTACCAGCCCTCGCCGCGCAGCATGCCGTCATAGCCGGGCATGGGGGTCTGCTTGAACGCCTGTATGTAATCGTTGAACTCCTTGAGCGTCATGCCGGCGAACGAAGAGGCGATGGCCCTGCCGTGATCCACCTCCAGCCCGGAGAAGGACGCGCCCGTCTGGTTCTGCTCGGCGATCTTGCCCGCGACCTCGCGCTCAAACTCGGAGGCCTTTTCGACGTAGTCTTGGTCCTCCAGCACGCGGTGCACAAGCAGCATGTAGTCGAAGTAGTTGGGATCGGTCTCGCAGAACAGCGTGCCGTCCAGATCGAACACGGCGATGCGGTCCTCGACGGGTATGAAGTCGGCGCCCGCCTCGTTCGTGACCGCCTGTATGTACTCAGTCAGCGCGGCCTTCGCCGGGGCGTCGTCCTTCCAAAGGGACAGCGCGTCGGCGGCCGCGGGGGCCGCGGCCGGCGCAGGTGTCTCTGTCGCCGCGGGCGCTTCCGTCGCCGCGGGCTTCTTCGTCGGCGCGGGCTTTTTGGTCGGCGCGGTCGTGGGCGCCTCGGTCGGCGCAGCCGTCGGAGCCTCGGTCGGCGCGGTCGTGGGGGCCGCGGTCGGCGCGGCGGTCGGGGCGTCGGTCGCATCGTGTTCCTCGGTCTCGGTGGGGTCCTCGGTCGGCGCGGGCGCTTCGGTCGGGTCCGGCTTGGCGGTCTGGTCCGGCTTGGCGGTCGGGTCCGGCTTGTCCGTCGGCGTGCTCTCGTCTGGGGCCTCGTGTTCCTCCGTCTCGATGGATCCGTCGTCCTGCGCGGGCGCTTCGGCGGCGGCCGTCAAACCCTTCCACTGGATATGGCCCGTGTAGAGCAGTGTGCAGCCTGCGATGAGCAGGCAGAGCGCGCACAGCGCGATATGCCTGCGGATGGTCTTCATCTTCTTCCGTTCCAAAGTCTGTCCCTCCCGAAAGATATGCATATTATGATACAGTCTATATTTTATCACGCCGCGGCAAAGCATGTCAATTAAAAAATGCCGCATGAGAGCGGCATTTTCACGCAGGCGTTCACCCGCCCAGCGCCGGCGTGAGCCTGAGTCCGACGACCTCCTCGCCGGGGAAGCTGCCCAGGTGCCGAAGCTTCGTATCGTCGTCCACGAAGTGGTACAGCGCGTTGGTCTCCCACGCGCCCACATACACGGTGACCTGCGCGAAAAGCTGATCCTTCACCGAGAATATCTTCACGCGCCGTATCGCGCCGTCTATGCCCTGCGCGGCCTCGAGCAGCGCGCGCATGCGCGGGTCCGCCTCGATCTCCGCGCCGCTCTCGTCGAACAGCCGCGCGTCCCGCAGCGTGTTCGTGACGGACTTGTCCTCGTGCGTCTCGGCCAGGTAAGCGTCGTCGGACGTGACGTACGCCCGCATGGCGTCCGGCTCGAAGGGGTCGATCGCCTTCGTGTACTCGGAATACGCCACGGCCAGGAAGCGCCTGGTCTCGCCGCCGTCGCTCGTGAGGACCACGTCCACATAGCTCATGAACATCGAATTGCCCATGTCCACGCCCGAGTCGTGCAGCAGGAGTATGGCGGCCAGCGCGATCACGATGAATACGATGGCGCCGGTCATTATGCCGTCGCGGTTTCTGTTCATAGGGCCTCCCGTGCGCCCCGCGGCCGCGCGCGGGGGCTGTGCTGTCTTCCTATCATTATAGCAGATGCGCGCGGGAAATGCAAACCCGTCCGCATTGACACCGCCTGCCTTATATGTTAATATAAACGCAAGACAGGAGGGATACGATATGAAGAAGCTGATCTCGTGCATCTTGTTCCTTGCCATGCTGCTTTCGTTCACGTCCCTTGCGGAGAAAGGCGCATGGGACGAGGCGTTCATGGCGTACCTGAACGAGCATCTTTCGACAGTGGACCTCGAGGCGCAGTCCGTTCACTTTGAGACCGGGGACGGATACATTCACTTCGAGGCCGCGGGCGACGTGCTCTCACTGACGACGGCCCTGTTCTCGCAGGAGGAAACGTGCCTGCAGTTCAACGGCGAATACATCTGGTACGGACAGGGCGACACCTCCTACGAGCTGCCTGTCGCGGAGCTGACTTCCCTGATACGGTTCGGCGCGGACGGCCTCGGACCGGACATGGAGGGCGCGGAGATCTACGCCGAGATGCTCGACCTGTTCTATACGACCGTGCTCGGGCCCGGCGTGACGGTCGAGGAGGGCGACTTTGCCGCGCTGCACTACGAGAGCAGCCTGAAGGGCCTGCTCAGGGGCTTCTCGGACTATGTCGACGCCGTGCTGAAGGAAGAGCGCTATGTCGACGCGCTCAGGGCGTTCGCGCCCAGCGAGGAGGCGGGCGACGCGATGCTCCAGCAGTTCAGGGCGGCGTGGCCGGCGGCGAAGCTGACGCTTGCGGCCATGGCCGGCAAGAAGCGGGTGTCTCTGGACATACGGCAGGACAGGCGCGGCTACACCTGCGCCGCGCGGTATGAGGACGGCGAGGACGCGCTGGGGCTGGATGTCGACGTGAACACCTTGTCCGGCTATCCGCGCGCGACAGGCAGCGCCTACCAGCAGCATAGCGACGCGAAACAGGAGCTCATGGACTTCTCGCTGAACGCAAACCGCTACCGGGCGGAGGCAGAGCTGCACACCGCGGGCGGCCTTGATGTCACATCCACGTACATACAGACGGCGAACGTGACCACGCTGACGGCCAGCGGCAAGCTGCGCGGCACGGAATACATGCGCATGGACGCAAAGCGCGTTGCGACGGCGAACGGCGACGAGTTCGACATGGACATGCTCATGGGCGGCGACGCCTATTCCTTGGCCTGGAAGCGTTCCGCGCGGGCGGGCGAGTTCCGCCTCGCCATGCCCGGCAGCGTGTATGAAGGCGCGGCGCGCTGGAATGAGAACGGCGTGCCCACGCAGGGGCGCTTCAACTATTCCGATACGTGGGCTTCCTACTATTACTATGAACCGGCCAGCTTCGACATGGTCTACGACGGCGAGAAACTGACGATCACCGACAGCGCGTCGCGCACGGTCATGACGTGGGGCGCGAGATCGCAGACGCGCTTTGCGATCAAGCAGGAATCCGTGAGCTTCTATGACGGTTCGACCGACAGGCTCTACACCTATTTCGACGTAGTGAACGAAAGGGAAGGCTGGTCTTTGTACATCACCGAGGGCGACGTCGTGGAAAAGCTGACGTTCGGCCCCAAGCGGGGCGTGGCGCTGCTGCGCGACGCAGACCCGGAGCGCGTGTCGCTCATGGACCTGCCGGGAATGCTCATGAGGCTTTTCGAGATTGAAGCGCCGGAGTTCCTGCTGTGAAAGCCTCGGATGGCACAAGTGTTCGGGTAAAACATTAAAGGGTGAGTCAAAGAATGGGGTGACGGACACTGAAACATTGTCCGAACCAATAACAGTTTAGTAGAATATGACCGAATGCTTAACGCCTCGACCGGCCGCCATCCTTGACGAACCTCCTCCTGTCTGCTTGTAAGGGTTCACGGCGACGGGTGAGAGGTTGGAAACGGGACCTTCTCCCGCCGCCGTGGACTTGAGTTTAGCAGACAGGAGGAGAACCCTCAAGGACGCTGCGCGCCGCGCCTGCGGCGCGGTGGCTATGCTGTGCGTGATCCAACGGGTCACGTCAGCTCGGGGATCAAGGTCGGACAATAGCGGATGATCCGAGGTTACGTCGCGGAGGCGGCGTCGACAAGACGCCGCTCCGGTCGAGGCTCGTGTTACGATGCCGTAAAGAGGGTTGCTTGCGCTCCATCCATCACCCTGTTTGCCGACTATCACCAAACATAAAATAAGGAGGCGTTCTCTATGCTCATACGCGCCATGCGCACAAACCACCTGACGGACCCTATGGGCTATATGATGACGAAGCCCGTGTTCAGCTGGATCGCCGAGAGCGGGACAGGCCTGAGGCAGGCTTCCGCGCGCATCGTGATCGCGCGGGACCAGGCGTTTTCGGACATCGTATACGACACCGGCGACAGGGCGGACATATCGTCGCTGGCCTTCGAGGCCGACTTTTCCCCCGCGCCGATGACCAGGTATTGGTGGCACGTCACCGTGACCGCGGACGACGGCGACAGCGCCGTGAGCGACGCGGCGTGGTTCGAGACCGGGCGCATGGGCACGCCCTGGAAGGCTGAGTGGATCAAGGCGCCCTTCGCGGAGCATCCGGAGCTGACCGCCACGGTGGAGCTCCCGGAGGATCCCGTGTCGGCGCGCATATATGCCGTGGGCCTGGGGCTGTTCGAATTGAGCGTGAACGGCGGCCGCGCGGGCGACGAGGTGCTCCTGCCCCTTTGCTGTGATTACGAGAACTGGATACAGGTCATGACGTTCGACGTGACCGACGCGCTCACCGCGGGCGAGAACGCCATCAACGTGCTGCTGGGCAAGGGCTGGTACATGGGCCGCTTCGGCTTCGGCGACGAGCAGGCGGACATATTCGGAAGCGACATGCAGCTGCTTCTGGAGCTGCGCGCGACCATGCCCGACGGGCGCGAGATCGTGTTCGGCACGGACGGGTCGTGGCGCGCGGTGCCCTCCGCCGTCGTCGACGCGAACATATACGACGGCGAGGCGTACGACGCGCGCCTGGAGGGCGGCCTGGACGGCGTGCCCGTCGTACCGGCGGAGGCGCCCGAAGGCGCGCTCACGGACAGGCTGTCGCCGCCTGTGAGGATACAGTGCAAGCTGCCCGCGCCGAAGCTGCTCGTCACGCCGAAGGGCGAGAACGTGCTCGACTTCGGACAGGTCGCCACGGGCTGGGTCGAGTTCGACGCCGACATCCCCGCGGGCGAGACCGTGACGCTGCGCTACGGCGAGCTCTTGCAGGAGGGGTGCTTCTACCAGGGCAACCTGCGCACCGCGAAGCAGACCTTCCGCTACACGTCCAACGGCATGCCGGCGCACGTGAGGCCGCACTTCACGTTCTTCGGCTTCCGCTATGTGCTGGTCGAGGGGCTCGATCATGTCGATCCCGCGCGCTTCAGGGGATGCGTGATACACTCGCAGCTGGATCCCACGGGCCGCATCGTGACCGACAGCGAGAAGGTGAACAGGCTGTTCGCCAACCAGTGGTGGGGGCAGATGGGCAACTTCCTGGACGTGCCCACCGACTGCCCGCAGCGCGACGAGCGCATGGGCTGGACCGGCGACGCGCACGTGTTCGCGCCCACGGCCTCGTTCAACCGCTACACGCCCGCGTTCTATGAAAAGTACCTCTACGACATGGCGCTGGAGCAGCGCACGCGCGGCGGCAGCGTGCCGTTCGTCGTGCCGGACGTGCTGGGGCGCATCGAGAAGGTGCGCGGCACGCAGGACGCGAACCCCGCGCCCAACGGCTCGTGCGGCTGGGGCGACGCCGCCATAGGCATACCGTGGACCATGTGGACGTTCTACGGCGACAGGGCCATGCTCGGCCGCCAATACGAGAACATGAAGCGCTGGACGGACTGGATACGCACGCAGGACGAGACGCGCTGCGGCGGGAGGCGGCTGTGGCTGTGCGGCTTCCACTTCGCGGACTGGCTGGCGCTGGACAACCCGGACAAGTCGAGCTCGCTGGGCGGCACGGACCCCTGGTTCATCGCGTCGTGCTGCTACTACAACGCTGCGCTGACCACATCGCGCGCGGCAAAGGCGCTGGGATACGAGGAGGACGCCGCGGCCTACGCGCGGCTGGCCGACGAGATCAGGGAGGCCTTCCGCGCCGAATACTTCACGCCCACGGGGCGCATCGCCGAGCCCACGCAGACGGCCATGACCATGGCGCTGGCCATGGACCTGGTCCCCCAGGCGCACAGGGAGAGGCTCAAAAAGGACCTGCGCGAGAAGCTCAGGAACAAAAACGACCACCTGGACACCGGCTTCATGGGCACCTATTATCTATGCCGCACGCTCACCGAGAACGGCATGGCGGACGTGGCGTACACGCTTCTGCTCAACGAGGACTACCCGAGCTGGCTTTACGAGGTGGACATGGGCGCGACCACCATATGGGAGCGCTGGAATTCCGTGCTGCCGAACGGGCTGGTGTCCGACACGGGCATGAACAGCATGAACCACTACGCCTACGGCTCCATCGCGGAGTGGATGTACCGCTGCATGGGCGGCCTGAATCCCGTCGAAGACGCCCCCGGCTTCAAGCGCGCGCGCATAACGCCGTACGTGGACGAACGCTTCAGGTCGGTGGAAGTCAGCTACGACTCCGCCGCCGGCCTGTACCGCACGGCGTGGAAGTGGGCGGACGGACATGTGGAGTACGAAGTCGAGGTGCCCTTCGACTGCGAAGCCTCGTTCCGCCTGGAGGAAGGCTTCGATTGGACGGTGGACGGGCATGCGGCCGAGTGCGGCGAGACCGCGCTGCGGCCGGGACGGCATGAGATCGTGAGGGGGTAGATCAGGGAGATCCGGGATCCGTGATCGATAGCCGGACGATGGGGGCGGGCGATACCGCGGGAGTGCCAGCTATGGTGCCTCGATGCGCGCCGCTCGCCCATACGGCCGGTCCTCTGTCATCGCATATACATATATCCCGTACCGGCGCCATCCATGGCGCCCGCGCTCATCGGTATGATATCTCGTTCGCAGGCGAGACGGGGCGCTGCATGCGGCGCCCCTACAGCCAGCCCAATGTCATCGCATATACATTTATCCCGTACCGGCGCCATCCGTGGCGCCCGCGCTCATCGGTATGATACCTCGTTCGCAGACGGAACGGGGGCGCAGCAAGCGGCGCCCCCTGCGGCCTGTCCTCTGTCATCGCATATACGTATATCCCGTACCGGCGCCATCCATGGCGTCAGGGGTGCTTCCCGGCATACTTCTTTGTGATGGAGAGGGGTGTTCATGCGTCTACCCGCGTCCCTGAAAACGGGACAGCGAGGACCGTCCCCATTGTCCCGGGATCATGACGGTATTGACATCGGCGGGGATATCATGTTACACTGATGATAGCAGAAAATAAACATCCCTCTTACATTGGAGGTCGGCCATGGAGCTTACGAACAAGCTGGGACTGTCGGGAATGGAATTGCTGCATGAAGAAGAGCGCCTCAGCAAGATCCGGGCAAAGAACCTCCCTGTTTGATGGAGGACCAGAGAAAAAGGACTGACGAACTGTAGAGAAACGGATAGAGCATATCAGTTATTGATTTGGAGGAATTATATATGGCAAAAGTTTGCGGCTATTGTGGAGAAAAGATCCGCATCCTTACTACGCATGTAAAACTGAAAGATGGAATGATATGTAAAAATTGCTTGGAAAAAGCAGGGATCGACCATTTCCCGCTTTCTCAGGAATACTCTGTGGAAACTGTCAAACCAATACTTACCAAACGAATGGGATTGTATAAACTATTCGATCCAATAGAGGTTGGCAGTGCTGACCAGTTGAAAATCGATACAAAAAATCAGTTATTCCAGTTGTGCGGGAATATGTATGAGTACTCTGATTTCGTTCGCTACCATCAAGATACCATACACAAAACAGAAACCATTACCCATGAGGTAGAAGGCGAGGGAAGGGCTGTCGGTGCGTTGATCGGTTCCTCTGTCTTAGCCTCACCCCGTGTAACAAAAAAGGGAAAGATTAAAACAAGTCTTATAGGGCGTACCGCTGGTGCAGCAATCGGAGGAGCAATCGGTAGTTCTCTTAGTAAGCGTGAGGTAGAAACTACGATCGTTGTTGACTATATGGAATTTGACATTATCCTTGACAGTAGTATCGCAAATGAAGAAACGTTGGAGTTCAACCTGAGCAAAAGCAAGAAAAATAAACAAGCTCGGAGATGTGCGGACCTTCTCGAGCAAATTGCTCATTTCAATGAAATGAAGCAACATAAGGCCCCCAGTAAAGATTCAACAAAAGAAGACTATGCATCAAATGGTGCGGATGATACAGAATCGATCCGAGCATATTATGAGCTCTACAAAAATGGTGCGATCACTATTGATGAATATCAGAGGAAGAAAAACCAAATTATGGGTCTCCCTGAGCCACTGGTAGGCATCACAAAACCAAATGATTCATTGAATACTGATCCTATTCGCGTACCTCAAATGTCCAACGTTTTACAGCAAGGCCAAAAGGCCTCTATCGGGCTACATAAATTCAGCAGAGAGCGAATCATGATCGACATCGGATGGAAAGCAGATGGCTTTGAGCCAAAGCTAACTGCCGTAGTTAACTCCACGGACTCCGCAGGCTGTCCCGTGCAATCCCATGAAGGGATACAATTTCACGCAACCGGTCTTCGTGGACAAGCCCATTTCTGTATCGATTTCTCAAAAATGCATCCATCGATCCAGAGGATATCGTTTATGCTACAATCGCAAAGCACCTTTCAATCAAAAGCCGACTTTAGCACGATAGATTCTATGTGGATTCAAGTCCTGCATGAGGATCATTCAGAGATATTCAGTTTTACCGTCTCTGAATTCCCGACCTATACGAGGTCCTTGGTTTTGGGGGAGATTTACCTTCATAGAGATGAATGGAAATTCAATCCAGTTGGGAAAAGCTTGAAGTGACGGCAGGGCTAAAATAGGTATATACTAAGCGTATCGGTATGCATCGATGCACTATGTTTCTTCAAGAACCACTACCAATGGCAGAACATGCACCTTGACAACGTTGACCACCCCCACCGTCATGAAAGGAGGAAACGCCATGAAACTATCATGGAAAATCGCCGCCATGTGCACGCTGCTCATCGCGCTGGCGGCCGTGGCCCTGGCCGAGGGCGGCGGCACGCTGGTCGTGCCCGCCGACGTCACGGTCATCGAACAGGAGGCCTTCGCCGGCCTTCAGGATGTCGAAAGGATCGAGCTGCCCTCGGGCATCACCGAGATCGGTCCTCGCGCCTTCGCGGACAGCACGGTCAGAGAGATCTACGTGCCGTCCACCGTCGTGCGCATCGCGGACGACGCGCTGGAGGGCAGCCCCGACGCGCGCTTTGTATCGGACGACGCGCTGTGGTACGGCACGTTCAAGTACGCCGTGGACGGCGACCACGTGGTGCTGAAGAAGTACATGGGCGCATCGTCGTCCGTCACGCCGCCCGCGCGGATCGACGGGCTGCCGGTCACGACCATAGGCTGGGGCTGCTTCAGCGGGAACGACCGGCTGACGAAGGCCGTCATACCGGAGGGCGTCGCGCGCATCGAGGACCACGCGTTCACGAACTGCACCTCTCTCACCGATATCACATTCCCGTCCACGCTCAAGACCCTGTCGACGAAGGTGTTCGTCAACTGCGGCGCGAACGCGACAACGCCGTTCTACTTCGTGCTGCCTGACGACATGGAGGACCTGGTCGGCCGCAACGGCGGCGCGAACACGTTCGAGGACTGCAACGCCGTGTTG
>SVGK01000289.1 GCA_015056395.1 Clostridiales bacterium | reverse complement strand
TCAGCCTTATATCTAACGATAATTGTGCATATCGTATAGCGTTAGATGCCTCAAATGGCTTTTGACACCCTAATCATGAATGGCGTCCCTACGGCGCGACGGCAGGTCCGTTCATCGACTGATATGTCGGTTGACGAAGCTGCCGACGGGGCGGACGCCATGAATGGCGTCCCTACGGCGCGTCAGGCCCGTTTGACTATGCGGTATCCCCACGACCCAGCCGGACAGCCGACATCCCGCCCCCGGCCATTGATTCTGAATTCTGAATTCTTAATTCTGAATTACCTTCCGGATCACCTTCCGCCCCCGGCTGATAATTCCGAATTCCGCATTCCGAATCACTTATGGTACTTCTCCCCTGCCGCTATCTTTTCCGCACGATACAGCTGCTCCAGCAGTATCACGCGCATCAGCCCGTGGGGGAACGTCAGGTTGGAGAAGCTCAGCCGCTCGTTCGCGCGCGCCAGTATGTTTTCGCCCAGGCCGTTCGAGCCGCCGATCACGAACACCGCGCGGCGTCCGCTGAGCGTCCACTGCCCCAGGCGCCTTGCAAGTGCCACGGAGTCCGGCGCGTCCGCCCGCACGCACAGCGCGATCACGCGGTCGTCCGGGCGTATGTGCTTGAGCAGCGCCTCGCCTTCCTTTTCCATGCCCTGCCTGAGCAGCGCTTCGGACGCCTTGTCCGGGTCGCGCACGTCGTCCACGGCGACGATCTCATACCGGCCGTAGCGCGAGAGCCGCTTCAGGTATTCGTCGCAGCCCTGCTGCTGCCACTTCTCCCTGAGCTTCCCCACGCACAGTATCAGCGCGTTCATGCCGTCAGTCCACGGAAACGCGTATACCGCCCGAACGCTCGGAGGGCTGTATCAGCACGGTCACGGTCTGGTTGCCGCCCCACTCGAACATGTACGACTCGCCGGAATGCTGGCCGATCAGGTTCTTCCAGTTCAGGTCGGTCTTGATCTGCGGGTCGTTGTTCATGCGCTCGTCGCCCATCCAGCAGATCAGCGCGTCCGGGTCGGCGGTGAGCGTGCTGCGGCTCTGCACATTGCTCAGCACCAGCGGATTGCCGCTTGACAGCAGCGCCACATAAGCGTTCTTGCCGCGTCCGGTCAGCGTGGTTGTAGCCAGACCCTTCTGCGAGAGCACGCCCTGTCCCAGGAAGCGCACGGAGTAGTCGCAGTCCTGCGTGAACGCCAGCAGGTTCTCGCTTTCGACGTTCACGACCTCGCCCGGCTCCAGGTGGTAGGCCAGCACGTGCTGGCCGAAATTGGCGTAGTAGGTCTCGGAATCGCCCTGCATGATGACCTTCGTCAGCGGCAGGTTCTCGCCGGTCACGCGGCGCGCCAGGCTGCCCAGCGCCGCCGAGAGCAGGTTCTGCTGCGGCCCCAGCAGCACCTTTTCAAAGCGGTAGTTCTTGCCGCCGGCGCTGTCGCCGGCGATGAACGCGCCCGTCTTCGTGAACAGCACGTCGCTTCCGGAGCAGGTGACCTTGAGCGTCAGCTCGTTGCAGACTTCAAATGTAAGCATAGTCGTATCTCCTCATTCGATCGCGACGCCGTATACGGCGCACTGTCCCGCAAGGTCGATTGCCAGGCCGTTGCCGACCGGGTTGAACCTCCACTCTCCCTTGTGCAGGTAGAGCTCGCCCAGCGTCATGGACGTCACGTTTTCATAGTATTCCGAAACGCGGAAGCTCAAAAGCTCCGCCTCGCCCGGCGCGGTCATCACGCGCAGATACGCGTCCCTGATCATGCCGAAGTTGAGACGCTGCGAAAGCGCCTCGTTGATGGTCATCACGAACACGATGCGTTCGATCGCCGGGTCGAGCCGCGTCAGGTCCACGCGTATGCTCTCGCGGTCGCCCGCGCCCTCGCCGGAGAACGTCACGCTGCCGTCGGGACTCTTCGGCTGTCCGTAGAAAACGAACCAGTCGTCGCCCGGCACGCGCCTGTCGCCCTTCAGCAGGAACGCGGACACGTCGATGTCGCATCGCGGATCACGCACGTTCCAGCCGAAGCCGCAGCGCACCGCGCCGCCGTTCACGCCCAGCGGCGCCTTCTGGCCGCGCTTGAGCTCGTGCTCCAGGCGGGGCGTTGCCATGTCCCTGACGGCCTGTACCGGCGCGGGAGCCGGGCGCGGCGCGGGGGCCGCCTGCTGCGCGCGCACGGGCTGCCGCGCCGGAGCGTCCTGCCACTGCTTGCCCAAGTTCACGCGCGACACGTTGTCGCGCCGCCACGCGGGCTGTATGTGCCCGAAGCCCTGCGCCAGGCCCTGCCGCGTGAGCGCGGGCGTCACGCGGTTCATGCGGGATGTGTCGATCATGGGGTACCTCCGTTCACGGGCGTCAGACGTTGAAGCGGAACAGCGTCACGTCGCCGTCCTTCATCACATAGTCCTTGCCCTCGGAGCGCACGAGGCCCTTTTCCTTGCAGGCGTTCATGGAGCCCTCGCGTATCAGGTCCTCATAGGGCACGATCTCGGCGCGTATGAAGCCGCGCTCGAAGTCCGTGTGTATCTTGCCCGCGGCCTGCGGAGCCTTTGTGCCATTCTCGATGGTCCAGGCGCGCACCTCCTTGGGGCCGGCGGTCAGGAAGCTGATCAGCCCCAGCAGGCTGTAGCCCAGCGTCACCAGCCTGTCGAGGCCCGATGTGCCTATGCCCATGTCCTCTAAGAACATGGCCTTCTCGTCAGGCTCCATCTGCGAGATGTCCTCCTCGACCTGCGCGCATATGACCAGCACCTGCGAGCCCTCGGCCTCCGCCACGGCGCGCACGGGCGCGACAAGCGGTATGTCCGCCTCGTCCTTGCCCAGGTCCTCCTCGCCTATGTTCGCCGCGTATATGACCTTCTTCATGGTCAGCAGGAACCAGTCGTGCACCACGGCGAGCTGGTCCTCGTCCAGCGGCGCGGTGCGCGCGGGCTTGCCGTCGTTCAGGTGCCTGAGCAGTATCTCGCCCGCCTCGGCCTCGAGGGCGTATTTCTTTTCGCCCTTCTTGAGCATGGCGGCGGCCTTCTCGGCGCGCTTTGTGACGGTCTCGATGTCGGCCAGTATCAGCTCGGTGTTGATCACGTCGATGTCGCGCGCGGGGTCCACGCTGCCGTCCACGTGTATCACGTTGTCGTCCTCGAAGCAGCGCACGACGTGCACGATGGCGTCCACCTCGCGTATGTGCGAGAGGAACTTGTTGCCCAGCCCCTCGCCGCGGCTGGCGCCCTTGACCAGTCCCGCGATGTCCACGAATTCAAGCACCGCCGGCGTGTACTTCTCCGGATGGTACATGTCCGCCAGCACGTCCAGCCGGTGGTCCGGCACGGCCACCACGCCGGTGTTCGGCTCGATGGTGCAGAAGGGATAATTCGCCGCCTGCGCGCCCGCGCAGGTGATGGCGTTGAACAGCGTGCTCTTGCCCACGTTCGGCAGGCCAACGACGCC
>SVGK01000038.1 GCA_015056395.1 Clostridiales bacterium | reverse complement strand
GCTGCGCGGCACGCCGCTGCTCGCGCCGGGCGCGGACGGGCTCAACGAGCTCGCGCTCTCCAACGCCGCCTATCTGTCGCAGTGGACGGGCAACGCGGAGGTCGCGCTGCCCTTTGACGAAGGCGCGTTCGACCGCCTCCTGGA
Source organism: Clostridiales bacterium (assembly GCA_015056395.1). GTDB lineage: Bacteria > Bacillota > Clostridia > Christensenellales > Aristaeellaceae > Faecivicinus. The sequence continues at coordinate 15,089 of SVGK01000038.1, read as the reverse complement.
CGAACGCATCGCCGCGTCGCGCTACAGACCGGCGCAGCGCGCGCCCTTCTCCCCCAGCGGCGCCTACAGCGAACGCTGGCAGGTGAAGTGGTGAGGACACGGGCCGGTTAAATCCCTATGAAAAGACTCGGAATTGCTTGACCCGAGGGGCAAACAGTGCTAAAATACCCCTTGGAAATGCAACCGATTTGGTCGGAATTTTCGCGGGATCGAAGGGGGGATATGCATGAAGCTGTCCACGCGCGGCCGCTACGGCATACACGCGATGTATGACCTTGCGGTGCACTTCGGAGACGGCCCGCAATCCATAAAGGCCATCGCGGAACGCCAGAAGATCCCCGAGGCCTACTTGGAGCAGCTCTTCGCGGCGCTGCGCAGAGACGAGCTGGTCACCAGCACACGCGGCGCGCAGGGCGGTTACATGCTCTCGCGCACGCCCGCCGACATCAGCGTAGGCGACGTGCTGCGCACACTGGAGGGCGACCTCAACCTGGTGGAATGCCTGGACGAGGGCGACGTGTGCGGGCGCTCGTGCGAGTGTCCATCGCGCTATATATGGCAGCGCATGAGCGACGGGCTCAAGGCCATCGTCGATTCGATCACGCTGGAAGACATGATAAACAACAACCATCCCGAGGGAGCGTGAAAAAATGGAAAAGATCTACATGGACAACGCCGCGACCACGCGCGTGACCGAGCCTGTGCTCGAAGCGATGCTTCCCTATTTCTGCGGCACGTTCGGCAACCCGTCCTCCATACACGGCTTCGGCCGCGAGGCGAAGAAGGCGCTGGACAACGCGCGCGCACAGGTCGCGCGCGCCATGAACGCCGAGCCCGCCGAGATCTACTTCACCGGCTGCGGCACCGAGTCCGACAACTGGGCGGTGCGCGGCGCGGCCTATGCCAACATCAAAAAGGGAAAGCACCTGATCACCAGCCAGATCGAGCACCACGCGCTGATCAACACGTGCGGACAACTTGAGAAGGAAGGCTTCGAGGTCACCTATCTGCCCGTGGACGAGTTCGGCCGCGTGGACATGGACGCGCTTGAAAAGGCCATACGCCCGGACACCACGCTGATCTCCGTCATGACCGCCAACAACGAGGTGGGCACCATACAGCCCATCGCGGAGATCGGCCGCATCGCGCACGAGCACGGCGTGCTGTTCCACACGGACGCGGTGCAGGCGATCGGCAGCGTGAAGATCGACGTGAAGGCCATGAACATCGACATGCTCTCCCTCTCCGGCCACAAGTTCCACGCGCCCAAGGGCGTGGGCGCGCTGTACGTACGCAAGGGCGTGCGCCTGCAGCGCCTGATCTACGGCGGCGAGCAGGAGCGCGGCCAGCGCGCGGGCACCGAGAACATGGCGTCCATCGTGGGCCTGGGCAAGGCCATAGAGCTGGCGACGGAGAACATCGACGCCCACAACGCGCAGGTCAGCGCCGTGCGCGACAGGCTGATCGACCGCATACTCGCGGAGATCCCCTACTGCCGCCTGAACGGCCACCGCACCGACCGCCTGCCGGGCAACTGCAACGTATCGTTCCAGTTCATCGAGGGCGAGAGCATGCTGCTGGGCCTGGACATGCAGGGCATCGCCGCGTCGACGGGCTCCGCGTGCGCGTCCGGCTCGCTGGATCCCTCGCACGTGCTGCTGGCCATGGGGCTGCCGCACGAGATCGCGCACGGCTCCATACGCCTGTCCGTGAACGAAGAGAACACGCTGGAGCAGGCCGACAAAGTGGTCGACGCATTGAAGCAGGTGGTGGACCGCCTGCGCGGCCTCTCCCCGCTGTATGACGATTTCCTGGCAAGCCAGAAGTGAACTTTGGGAGGTAACACCATGAATTATACCGAGCAGGTCATGGACCACTTCATGAACCCCCGCAACGTGGGCGAGATCGAGAACGCCAGCGGCGTGGGCACCGTGGGCAACGCCAAGTGCGGCGACATCATGAAGATCTATATCAAGGTCGAGGACAATGTCATCACCGACGTGAAGTTCAAGACGTTCGGCTGCGGCGCGGCCATCGCCACGTCCTCCAAGGCCACGGAGATGGTCAAGGGCATGACGATCGACGAGGCGCTGACCGTCACCAACAAGATGGTGGCGGAGGCGCTGGGCGGACTGCCGCCGGTCAAGATCCACTGCTCCGTGCTGGCCGAGGAGGCGCTGCACGCCGCGATACAGGACTACAAGGACAAGCTGGCGCGCGGCGAGGATCCCGACGCGACGCCCAGCGTCGAGCCGGAAGAGATACAGTACGTATAAAGCGCACGCGAAGGCCGACGCCCGGACATCCGTATGATGCCCGGGCGTCGCGTCGTATCGGGACGTCCCGGCGCGGGGCATTGTGAGGGAACAGGCAAGTGAAGAGCGGATACAGGGCATACTTCGACATATGGCGGGCCGACCGCGATCTGAGGACGGTCGTGGGCTCGGCCGGGTCGTTCGCCGCGACGGCGGCCTTCGCGCTGTACAACGGCTTTCTGGGGCTAAAGCATGCTTCGCTGTGGCATGGTACGATCTGTGTCTATTACATGCTCCTCTCGGCCATACGCGGGCCGATCGTATTGAGCGAGGCCAAGCTGCGCCGCGGACCGTTCGCCGAGAGGAAGAAGCTGCGCGTATACCGCGCCGCCTCGTGGCTTTTGCTGCTTTTGAACATGAGCCTGGTCGTACCGATATCGCTCATGACGCGCATGCAGAAGCCCGTCAGCATGACGCTGATACCCGCCATAGCGATGGCCGCCTATACGACATACAAGATCACGATGGCGTCCATCGACCTGAGGCGCCGGAAGCGCACGGCGGACATGCTCGTGAGGCTTTTGCGCACGCTTCGATTCATCGACGCGCAGGTGTCGATACTGACGCTGCAGAACACGCTGATCATGGTCAACACAAAGGACGGGAGCGACGGCATGCTTCCCCTGACGGCCCTGACCAGCGGGGCGATATTCCTTTCCATCATGATACTGTCCGCGTCCACGCTGGTGCGCGGCTATGTCCGCGCGCGGGACTGAACAGCCAATGGGAAAACGGCTTTACTTTTCCGTCGAACGATGTTAAAATAGAGCCATCCGATACAGAAGGAGGTTTTTCCCATGGCCGTCGAATTCACCGGAAAGAAGTCCGTCATCGCGCCGGAGGGCGTCTTCATCATAGGCACCTATGATGCGGACGGTACGCCCAACGCCATGAACGCCGCGTGGGGCATGCAGAGCGACGAGGGTGAGATCACGCTGATGCTCGCCAAGCACAAGACCACCGAAAACTTCGAGAAGACCGGCGCGTTCACCGTGGCGCTGGGCACCGCGGACACGGTGGAGATCTCGGACTACTTCGGCGTGGAGACGGGCCGGAATGTCAACAAGATCGAAAAGGCCGGCTGCCATGTGCACAGGAGCGCGCACGTGAACGCGCCCGTCATCGAGGAATACCCGCTGACGCTCGAATGCACGGTCAAGTCGTGGGACACGCAGACCGGCTACCTGATCGGCACCATCGTCGCCTCGCAGGTGGACGAGCGCGTGCTGACCGACGGCAAGGTGGACTTAGGCAAGCTCAGGCTGATCATATTCGACCCGTCCTTCGCGGCGTACCGCGTGGTGGGCGAAGTGGTAGGACAGGCGTTCCACGACGGGCTGAAGCTGAAGTGAACGTTATTTTCGTGGAGGATGATCATATGATCTACAACGAAGCCTGCAATGAAAAGCTCTCCCGCCTGGGATTCGGCTGCATGCGCCTGCCGCAGACGGCGGACGGCGCGATCGACGAGGCGCAGGTGCAGGACATGGTGGACTACGCCATAGCCCACGGCGTCAACTACTTCGACACCGCCTACCCCTACCACGGCGGCCACAGCGAGCTCGTGATCGGCAGGGCGCTTTCCAAATATCCGCGCGACAGCTGGTACCTGGCCACCAAGTATCCCGGGCACCAGATCGCCTCGAGCTACGACCCCGCGGCGATTTTCGAGGACCAGCTCAAAAAGTGCGGCGTGGACTACTTCGACTTCTATCTGCTGCACAACGTCTATGAGAATTCCATGGGCGTATACACCGACCCCAAGTGGGGCATAATCGATTATTTCGTCGAGCAGAGGCGCCTGGGGCGCATAAAGCACCTGGGCTTCTCCAGCCACGCGCGCCCGGAGACGCTCGAGAAGTTCCTGGACCTGGTCGGCGACGACATGGAGTTCTGCCAGATACAGCTCAATTACCTGGACTGGACGCTGCAGGACGCGGAGTCGAAGGTCAGGATCCTGAAGGAGCGCGGCATACCGGTGTGGGTCATGGAGCCGTTGCGCGGCGGCCGGCTGGCGAAGCTCGGCGACCAGGACGAGGCGGAGCTCAGGGCGCACAGGCCCGGCGAGAGCATCGCCAGCTGGGCGTTCAGGTGGCTCATGAACATCGACAACGTCAAGATGGTGCTCTCCGGCATGTCCAGCTTCGAACAGATGACGGACAACGTGAAGACGTTCTCGGAGGGCGCGCCGCAGACCCAAGAGGAATGCGCGCTGCTGTTCGACATCGCCGAGGGCATGAAGGACGCGCTGCCCTGCACGCGCTGCCGCTACTGCTGCGACGGCTGCCCCATGCAGCTGGACATACCTATGCTGATACACGCCTACAACGACATCAAGTTCTCCGGCGGCATGACCGTGGCCATGCAGTTCGACGCGCTGCCCAAGGACAAGTGGCCGGATGCGTGCCTGGGCTGCGGCGCGTGCGCGGCGGTGTGCCCGCAGGGCATCGACATACCCGGGGCCCTGAAGGAGCTCACGGCGAAGCTCGCGGCCGCGCCAAGCTGGGCGGAGCTGTGCCGCCAGCGCGAGGAAGCGGCAAGGAAGCTGAAGGAACAACAGGGAAAGTAAGGAAGGAAAGGCGCGCCGGCACGGGATGTGGACCGTGCCGGCGCGGTGGTTTTTTTTGGGGGAAAACGGACAATGGTGCGCTCACGCGCGGGCGGACGCCATGAATGGCGTCCCTACGGAGCGTCCGTTCGCCATGCCGAGGGTTTGTGCATTGGCTGCATTGGAGAAACATCAGTCTGTGCCGGATATCCTTGCCTTCCCTGCTGGGGAAGGTGGCGCGTGAGTGCCGAAAGGGGTCCTCGTCGTTCCGCCATATCGGTCCGGAAAGCAACACGGACGCCCCATGGGGCGTTCCTACGGGGTCGTGGTCATTATCGTCAGACGATATGGAACCGAAACACGCTTTAGCCGGGGCGGGCGCCATGAATGGCGTCCCTGCGCGGGGCCATTCATCCAAATGGCATCATGGCCAAAATACGGGAAGGCGGCCTTTCGACCGCCTTCCGTCACTTTTACGCGTGTTCCGCTTCGTACTTTTTCAGGAATTCCACCAGCGCTACGACGCCCTCCTTGGGCATCGCGTTGTATATGGAGGCCCTCAGGCCACCCACAGACTTGTGTCCCTTCAGGTTGTCGAAGCCCGCCGCCTTCGTCGCCGCGACGACCTCGGCGTCCTGCTCCTTGCTGGGCGTGACGAACGGCACGTTCATCAGCGAGCGATCCTTCTTCTCGACCGCGCCCGTGAACAGCTTGCTGGAATCGAGGAAATCGTACAGTATCGCAGCCTTCTCGCGGTTGATCCTGTCCATCTCCTCAAGCCCGCCTAAGTCCAGCAGGTACTTGAACACCTTGCCGCAGCAGTATATGGCCCAGCAGTTGGGCGTGTTGTACAGGGAATCCGCGTCCGCGTGCGTCTTATAGGACAGGTACACCGGCGTCTTCGGATCGAGGTCGTCGCGTATCAGGTCCTCGCGTATGATCACGATGGCCATGCCCGCGGGCCCCACGTTCTTCTGCACGCCGCCGTAGATCAGGCCGTACTTCGACACGTCCACGGGGCGGGACAGAAACATCGAAGACTGGTCGGAGACCAGTATCTTGCCCTTCGTATCGGGAAGCTTGAAATAGGTCGTGCCGTGTATGGTCTCGTTTTCGCAGATATAGACGTAATCCGCGTCTTCAGGTATGTCCAGATCGGAACAATCCGGTATGTAGGAGTAGTTCCTGTCCTTCGAGGATGCGACCACGCGCACATCGCCGTACTTCTTCGCCTCCGCGATGGCCTTCTTGGACCACGCGCCCGTCTCTATATAGCAGGCCACGCCGTTCTTCATCAGGTTGATGGGGATCATCGCGAACTGCAAAGTCGCACCGCCCTGTATGAACAGCACCTTGTAGTTGTCCGGTATGCCCATGAGTTTGCGGATGTCCGCCTCCGCCTCGTCGCGGATCTGCTGGAACACCTTTGAACGATGGCTCATCTCCATCACGCTCATGCCGCTGCCGCGGTAGTTGAGCATTTCCGCGGCAATCTCCACCAGTACGGATTCGGGCATCATGGCCGGGCCCGCGGAGAAGTTGTACACGCGATCGTATTTCATATACGGCCTCCTTTATATTTACGCCTTGTCAAGCGCATCAAGCATGTCCCCGGGGTTTTCCGCGGCCTTCACCGCGCCCTTCGCCTTTATGATCACGCCGTCTTCATCGATCAGATACGTCGTGCGCACCACGCCCATGGTCGTCTTGCCGAAGCTCTTCTTCTCCTGCCAGACGCCATAGGCCTTGATCACGTCCATCTCCGTATCGGAAAGCAGCGTGAACGGGAAGCCGTGCTTTTCGGCAAAGCTCTTGTGCGAAGCCACGCTGTCGCGGCTGACGCCCAGCACCACGGCGCCCTTTTCTTTGAACTGCGGATACAGGTCCCTGAAGCCGCAGGCCTGCTTCGTGCAGCCCGCCGTGTTATCCTTCGGGTAGAAGTAGAGTATGACCTTTTCCCCCAGGTAGTCTTCGAGCGAATGCATCACGCCGTCTTGATCCGGCAGCGTGAAGGCAGGCGCCTTCGTTCCTTCCGCAAGCATCATGATACCTCCCTGCGGGTACGCCGTCACGCCTCGGGCGCGGCGACCGACCAGCTTCCGTCCTCGTTCTTTCTGTAGATCTGGTCCCGCTTGAGCAGGTCGTAGCTCACGCTGTCCACCAGGCGGCCCGTGGCGTCGGAGAGCACCGCGTCCTCGCCCTCCGTGCTCAGGCCGAAGTTCGTGTGCGGATGATCGGGATCCGCGCGGTCGAGGCCGGAGGCGTACACCACGGCCGTGCCGCCGGCTTCGATCGTGAAGCCGTCGGGCAGGCGCCATTTGATGGGCCGCGTCTTGTCGTCGGACAGGTACCACCCGCTCAGGTCGATCAAAGCGTTCGTGGTATTGCGCAGGCGTATGTAGTCGTGATACGTGCCGTTCTCGTCCGGCTCGTACTGCGTGTTCGACGCCATCAGCTCTATGATCTCGACCCCCGCGTCCGTGCGCGGCGTCTGCAGCAGGCGGTAGTTCTCGCCCGTGTTGCCAAGGCCTGGCGTGGGCTCGTCGCAGTCCTCCCAGACGGTGGTGTCCATGCGGGCATAGGTCGTGCCCTCCGCAAGCGCCGGGAAGTTGATCGAATCGATCGCGTTCCCCTTGCGATTGAACAGCATCAGGCTGCCTCCCTGTGAGGACAGGCGGAACGGCGCGTGCAGCACGCTGCCGGAGATCTCGATGTCCTCGCTGTTGGCGAACACCACGGCGCACTCCCCGCTCTGAAGCACCATGTCCGGGAAGTAGAACACGTTGGCCGCTCTGGCGTTCTCGGCCACGGAATAGCCGTACAGGTTGACCGGCTCGGTCCCTATGTTGGCGACCTCGAACCAGTCCCCCGCCACGCCGTTCTCGTCCACCAGCACGCCGGGGTTGGAGCTCATCAGCTCGTTCAGGCGCACGGGGCCCGTGCCGTAGATCACGGAGACCTGTGTCTTCTCGGTCGAGATCTTGCCGGACGCGTCGATCTTGAAGCCCTCAGGCCAGATCATCTGCATCACGAAGGCGACGGCCAGCATCACGACGGCGGCCAGGACATACTTCCAGTAGCCGTCCGGTATGCGGCTCACGCGCTTCGCACGCGGCTGCGCGGGCCTGCGCGTGACCGGCGGGCGCTGCTGCGCCATGGGACGCTGCTGCGCAAGCGGCCTGCGCTCAACGGGCGCCTGGCGCTGTGCCGCAGGCCCCTGTGCGCGCGGCGCTGCCGGCCGCGTCTGTCTTGGTTGGCTCATGTGTCTCCCCCCTGTATCACGGGGCGCGGGACGGCCCTCGTCCCGCGGTCGCTATATTGGTTTGCGCGCGCCATCAGATCGCGTCGCCCTGATAGGAGACCAGCGTCGCGTCCGCAACGCCGCGCACGCCGCGCACCTTCGCCATCAGCTGGTCCGGCTTCTCGGTGGTCAGCTCGTAGGTGACCTCGATGCCCGCGGCGGAGAAGTTCTTGCTCTTGAGCTTGTGGCCCTTCTGCGCGTTCGCCAGCTGCGCCACGGGCTTGTCCGCCTCTTCGTTCATGCGCACCACCAGCAGGTAGCTGGCCATGGGCTTGCTCTTCAGGTTCACGATCAGCGTGAGCATGAGGCCTATCGCCACCACGGTCACCGCGGTCAGTATCCACTGGCCCGCGCCCAGCAGTATGCCCGTCGTCAGCGCCCAGAACATGTAGGCGGTGTCCAGAGGATCCTTGACCGCCGTGCGGAAGCGCACGATGGACAGCGCGCCGACCATGCCCATGGAAAGCGCGATGGAGTTCCTGATGCACAGCACGACGGGCGTCGTGATCAGCGTCATCATCACCAGCGTCAGCGCGAAGTTGTTGGAATACATCACGCCGCGATAGTTGCGCTTGTAGATGAAGGCGATCACAAGCCCCAGCACCAGCGCAAGCACCATCGCAAGCAGTATGGTCGGTATGCTCGACACGCCAAGCGTCATGGAGCTCGTCAGTTCCGCAAAGATGTTGTTCATGGTCCGTATCCTCCCATCGATTTCCCCTGTTCGCTCTGTATCTTAATTCCGAATTCCGAATTCCGGATTCCGAATTATTCCTGTATGTCTCCCTCCAGCGGCTCGAACCGCCGGCACAGCACGTATTTCGAGATCGCGCTCTTCTCCGCCCGCGTGCCCGAGAGCAGGTGCCGCACGTGCGTGGGCAGGTAGTTGTTGAACTTGACCTCCAGTATCTCCCAGTTGTGGTCGTGCGGGCAGACCGTGGGTATGCCCGGGTCGAACAGCGACGTGGAGAAAAGCCCGGACCTGAGCCGCAGGTCGAACGTGATGCGCACGTCCTCCGCCGGGTACAGGTAGGCCTCGCGCTCATAGTCCACGATCACGGCGGGCCTGAGCAGCTTCGTGCGCATCTGGACGAACATGTCCTTGAGCAGCTGGTTGTCCGCGCGGTACAGCCCGCGCGGGTCGCCCGCGATGATCTGGTCGCACAGCCTGCGCGTGATCTGCACGGAGGACTTCTGGATCAGGTCGCCCAGCTTGCGCTTGCGCTCCAGGAATATCTCCGCGTCGGAGTGGCGGTATATGCGTATGCGGTACTTGTCGCGGTCCTGCACGCCGTCGATCTTGTCGAAGAACGCCGAATCGGCGATATCGTCAAAGTAGAGCGAGCGTATCGCATAGGGACGGCCGCCTATGCAGTGGCTGTCCATCTTCAGCCCGCGGCGCAGTTTGATGCGCAGATCCTCCACCTCCGCGGGGTGTATGAAGTATTTGAGCTCGTGCCGCGCGGGAAGACTCGCCCGGTAGGGCTCCGTACGCCTTTTCTCATTCGCCGGCATACTTGAGGATCACCTCCCTGGCCTCGCCAAAATAGTGGTACATGTCGGCCTCCGTGAGCCCCAGGTACTCGCAGGTGCTGAAGTAGTACAGGAGCTTCCTGGGCCTTTCCTCCGCATAGGTGATGAACGCCGTCATGCAGTTGTTGTAGTTGGTCACCGTGTTGTCCCAGCGCTCCAGCTGCTCCGGCAGCAGCGGGCGCAGCACCTGATAGCGCTCCTGTATCAGCTCCAGCACGTGCTCCGTGGAGAACGTGGTCGCCATCTGCTCGCCCATGTAGGTCAGGAACTCGTCCCTGAAGCGCGGGTTCTTCATGCAGGCGATGAACATCGTGTTGTCCGTATAGCGGTTCGTGCCCATGCCGCCCGGCGTGAGCCAGCGGTTGATCGAGTTCGTGTCCACATAGAACGCCCAGTCCAGGTCGAACAGCACCCAGCGCCACTTGCCGTCGGCATTGGCGTTGCGGTAGCGCTTGACGTTCAGCGTATCGCCGTTGCCTACGAATATCTCCACCGCCATGTATTCGATGTAGTTGCGTATGTCTATGGCGGCGTCGATCCTGTCATAGAAGGCGTCCGTGGTCGGATCGTTCTCCTTGATCCAGCTGAGCAGCGAGGCCATGGTGGCGTTGGAACCCTGCATGACGTTGGTGTTCGCCTTGACCAGGTCGATGTCGTCCTCCTGCCCGACCCAGCCCTCGAACTGGCAGATCGAATGCTTGTTGATGCGCTCGCGCAGGTTGTACTGCCCCCAGTACTCGCCGTTCAGGTACATCACGCAGATCTCCGTCTCCTGGTACATCACGGAGGTGTCCTTTGCAAGCTCCGTCAGTATGCTGTCGCGCATGCGCGTCTTGTCGGTGTCCTGGCCGGACGAGCGCAGCAGGAACGACTGGTATTCGGTGTACGGCCTGTCGGAAAACAGCGACATCTTGAAGCGGTTGCCGCCGTACTTCGTGCGCGCGATCACCTTGAAGGCCTGCTGCGCCTCGTAGCGGGAATACTGTCCGTGCAGCTTGACGCCACAGCCGGACGACAGCGTGCGCGAGCCGTCGCCCGCATAGACCTCCACGTGCGCCTCGCGCTCCCAGTCCTGCCAGAAGTTCGCGCCCTTGTATGGGCTCTCCGGCGAGGCGTTCGGCCCCTTGATCATGATGCCCTTTTCGACGGAGAACAGGTTGTCCGGATCGGAGACCAGCGAGACCACGTATACGCCGTCTCCGTTGTTCACGTCGTAGAGATAGGTCTCCGTGCCCATGAACGATTCGAGATAGCCGTCGCGGTACACGCGCGTACGCAGCACGGTCGTCTCCGTGATGGTGATCGGCTCGCGGTACAGCGCCGAGTTCTCGGTGGGGTCGGTGGAATCCAGCGTATAGTAGATGCGCGCGCCCTCCTCGGCCGTGAGCTTCACGCGCACGGTCTGGCCCGTGGTGTAGAGCCCGCCGGGCTCGTCCGCCACCGCCGGAAGCGCCTTGCCGCGGTAGCGTTCGCCGTTGTTGACGGCAAGCGGCGTCGGCTGTGTGAAGTACCAGAAGCCCTCCTCGCCCAGCACGCGGCCGTAGGTGATGTCCTCGTACTGCTGCGGCACGCTCATGCGGTCCACGATCGCGCCCTGCGCGTCGCTCAGCACCACGGAGTAGCCGCCCTCGGCGCTCAGGCTGAAGTTCGTGTGTATCACGCCGCCCACGACCTGGTCCTGTCCCGTGCAGCGCACGCCCGCGTACTGTCCCGGCTGTATCACGGTGCCCTCCGGGAACTGCCACCTGCGCGGCTTGGACGCGCTGTCGGAGAGGCCCCAGCCGGTCAGCTCGACGGGCTCGTCGCCCCTGTTGTACAGCTCGATCCAGTCCGGGTCGCCGTTGGACGAGGACGCGGAGATCTCGCTCAGCATCACGCCGGATGTGTTCTCCGCAAGTATCATGTCGGAGGCCTGTCCCGCGGCGTCCGCCGAATTCGGCGCGCCGGGCGTGGGCATATAGGCGCCCGTCCACTGTCCGCCCACCAGCGAATACGCCTGGTCCGCGTTGAGCTCGGGCACGTGTACGAGGCTGGCGACCCTGCCCTGCGGCGTGGTCAGTATCACGCTCGTGCCCTTGCGGCTCAGCTTGAACGAGGCGTGCAGGTCGTCAGGATCTTCCTTCCTGTCCACGCCCGCGCAGTGCACCAGAAGGCACTGTCCCGGTTCGAGCGTGATGTCGGGGAAGCTCCACCTGGCGATGTTCGCCTCGTCGTCGGAGAGGCGCCAGCCGCTCATGGAGACCGGGGCGTCGGATACGTTCGTGACCTCGATATAGTCCGTGAATTCGCCGTCGGCGTCTTTGGCCCACGTCACGTTCTTGGACATGACCTCCGTCACGACCACCGCCGCGCCGTCGGTCACCTCGCCCATGGGGCTGTCCGTGCGCGAGGAGGACTGGTTGTGCTGCTCCGGTGTGGCGAATGCGCTGACCTGCCACGTCCCGTCGTCCATGCGCGCGTAGACCGTGTCGCCCTCCAGCGCCGGCACGCTGACCTCGTCCGCGACATCGCCGCGCGCGTCCAGCAGCTTGAGCGCGCTACCGCCCGCGGCCAGCTTGAAGCTCAGGTGTATGTCCTCGTCGTCGACGCGGTTCTGTCCGTCGGCATACACCACGATCAGGGCGCCCGGCCCCAGCGTGATCGACGGGAAGCGGAACAGCCTGGTCGGGTCGTCGTTCAGCATGATGGCGAAGCCGCTCAGGTCGAGTATGCGGTCGGACGCGTTCGTGAGCTCGATCCAGTCCGGCAGCGTGCCGTCGGACAGGAAGAGGCTGGACTTGTTGGAGGACATGACCTCGTTGATCAGAAGCGACGCGCCCTGTTCGGCCCTTGCGGGAACGACGGGCACGACAAATAAAACGGCCGCCGCGATGAGCGCCGCAAGTAAGCTCCGCGCGCGCCTTCCGGCGCGCCTGATGCGGTCCAAGCGATACTTCGTCAAAATGTCCCTCCCGCGGATCCCACTGTGAACAGGGATGAACACATACACAAATATACAAACTTATCATACACCCCGCATGTATAGATTGGTCGGTAAATATGAGGGAAAGATTGTTAAGTTTTGCGCGGCATATTCCCAAAGCACATCCATTTTGGATATACTATTGACAAACAGGTCGGAGGTGATGCATATGCGCGGTTGTTCACTGTTCCTGTCTCTTTTGCTGCTTTTGACGCCGCTGGCGCTGGGCGAGCAGGCGGAGGGCGTCTGGATGCTGGCGGTCTCCGCGGGCAAGGCGGACTGCATACTCCTGGGCGTCGAGGGCTGGACCTGCATGATCGACACCGGGCACGCGCGTTCCATGGGCAAGGTCAAGGCGCTGATGGACCTGATGGGCGTGGACCATCTGGACGCCGTGTTCGTCACGCACACGGATTCCGACCACATAGGCGGGCTGGACTGGCTGGCCGACAGCGACATACCCATAGGCGCGTGGTACGCCTCCGCGATGTACACGGACATCAAGAGCGAAAAGAAGCACCCCATGGTCAAGGCCGCGAAGAAGCGCGGCGAGAGCGTCACGTTCCTGCGCGCGGGCGACAGCGTGACGCTGCCCAACGCCACGCTGACGGTGCTGGCCCCGATACAGTTGAACGAAAACGACGAGGACGACAACTCCCTGGTGATGATGCTCGACACGGCGCAGGGCAGCATGCTGCTGACCGGCGACATGGAGGGTGTCGAGGAGGCGCAGCTGCTGTCGAGCGGGCAGTACCTGAAGTGCGACGTGCTGAAGGTGCCCAACCACGCCGACGACGACGCGTGCTCGGAAAGCTTCGTCGACGCCGTGCAGCCGAAGCTCGCCGTGATCTGCACGGACACCGCCGAAAAGCCGGAGACGCCGGACCCGCGGGTGCTCGCCTCCCTTGCCACGGCGGGCGCCGAGACGTACGTCACGCAGGAGGCCACGGGCGGCATACTCGTGCGCCTCGAGGGCGGCGTGCCTTCCGCCCGGGCGCTCGAGCTCGAGGCGCCGCAGGCACAGGTACAGATCACCGACGTGATCCCCGGCGACGACCTGATCGAGCTGCACAACCCCGGCGAGGCCCTCGCGCTGGACGGCTGGTACCTCTGGTCGAGCCGGGGCGGCGAGCTGTTCCCGTTCCCCGAGGGCACGGTGATCGGGACCGGCGCCAGCCTCACCGTGGGCACGAACACCACGAAGGAAGGCAGCTACGACCTGCTCTGGGACGACAAGAAGGTCGTGCACCGCTCCAAGGAGGACGTGCTCTGGCTGTACGCGCCCAACGGCATGCCGGTGTCGTCGCTGTCCAACGGGCTGTGACCTATGTGAACCCATTCCGATGATCGTGTGACTTCATTGTGCGCTTATTGACATTTCACGCGCTTCAACTTATAATAAGTGAGTGGACTTATGGGACCCACGATTTGAACAAAAAGGGGTTTGAAACATGGGAACGATCTGCATACTGCTGGGGCTTATCATACTGCTGGGCTCCCTGTTCGGAGGCTTTCAGGCGGCGCAGGCCTACAACACGACGATCGCGCCGACACTGACTAACGCCTTCGGCAACGTGAACCCGTACGTGCTGTGCATAGGCGTCTGCGGCTGCATAGGCCTTCTGATCTGCCTGAACCTGGTCATGCACGGCATCACGCTGAACCGCGTCAACAAGCTGATCCGCATGCACAAGCGCCACGACCGCTGACGGTCGCGGCGCTCGCGCCGGGCTGAAATGGCGGAATGGCAGACGCAGCGGACTTAAAATCCGCTGTCCGCGAGGGCGTGCGGGTTCGAGTCCCGCTTTCAGCACTTGCCGGGATTCCCTGAAAACGACGTCGTTTTCAGGGAATCCTTCTTTTTTTTTTGCGTTCTTTGCTCATATCATCCAGATCGGCACCATGAGAGTGTTCCTGTCGATGGCGGACATGGTCTCGCGCAGGCAGAGTACGGCCCCGGTCCCCCGCGGTATGGGGCTCTTATCCAATAACGCAAACGCACTCGCCGCGCCGGCGCCGGGATTCGTACTCTTCTTGATCTCTATCGGATGTGATTCGCCGTCGCTCTCCAGCACCATGTCGATCTCGTTGGCATCCCTGTCGCGGTAATAGTGCAGCATCGCTTCCTTGGCACAATTCGACCAGGTCTTCCTGATCTCGGCCACGACATAGTTTTCGAGTATCGCGCCGTTCAACGCGCCGTTCATCAGGACCTCCGGACTGGAGTATCGCGTCAGGTACGCCACAAGTCCCGTGTCGAAGAAATACATCTTTGGCGTCTTCACCACACGTTTGAGGACATTGTTTGAATACGGCCGAAGAAAGAATATGATCTCCGATCTTTCCAGCACCTTGAGCCAGCGTTTTGCCGTTTCGTCCGAAACGCCGACATCCCGCGCGATATCATGGCCATTCAGCATCTGTGCCGTA
>SVGK01000037.1:9801-15377 GCA_015056395.1 Clostridiales bacterium | reverse complement strand
TTCAACGCCGCCATCGAGACCGACGCCGTGAAGGAATTCGCCGCCTCCAAGGGCTTCAACATCATCGGCCTGACCGGTGAGGAAGCCGACAAGTTCCTGTCCTACTCCATCTCCGGCTACTCCTGGACGCTGTTCAACGCCGGCCTGGGCGAGGGCAACCCCGCCGACTTCGGCATCCCGACGCTGGATGAGTACGACTGGGAGACCGTGAAGCTGACCTGCGACGCCTACAAGTGATGCCACAGGGCTGACACGGCGACTGAGCAGGGTACGGACCTCGGGGCGCCGCGGTGAACGCGCCGCGGCGCCCCATCACATGCGGGGCTGCCCGCCAAAGGAGTTGAAAGCAATGCAGGAACAGAAGCCGCGCAACGCGGCAAAGGACTTTGCCAGCGGCCTGCTGCTCGTGGCGCTCGGCGTGTTCATCGTCGTGGACGCGCTGCATCTGAAGATCTACAACACCTTCATCGACGCGCCCGGCTTCTTTCCCACGATCGTGGGCTCCGTGATCGCGGTGCTGGGCGGCATACTGGCAGGCATAGGATTCAAGCTGGGCGGCTTGAGGGAGCTCAGAGAGGTGCTGACCGGCACGTATCTCAAGAAGTTCGCCACCAGCGAGAGCACTGTGCGCGTGGTGATACTGATCGCCATGATGGTAATCTACATCTGGGTACTCCTGGGCCGCATGCACTTCATCATATCCACGAGCATCTACCTGATCGGGAATTTCCTCTATCTGAAGGCAACGAAGCACTGGTGGCTCTCCGTCATCATCGCCGTGGCGACCGCCGCCATCGTGTACTACGCCTTCAAGCTGGGCTTCGGCATCACCATGCTGTGACGGGGAGGCGAGAGACATGACCGAATTCTTGAAGCAGATGGGCCTCCTTGCGCAGGCCGCGGGCGGCGTACTGCAGGGCATGAACATGCTGATCGTCGCGGGCGCGGTGCTGCTGGGCCTGGTGGTCGGCGCGATACCCGGCCTCACCGGCACGATGGCGCTGGCTCTTTTGATCAACCTGACCTACAAGATGCCCAGCGACAAGGCCGTGGCGTTCATGCTGGGCGTTTACGTGGGCGCCGTCTCCGGCGGATTGTTCTCCGCCATAATGCTGAACATACCCGGCACGCCCAACGCTGCGGCCACGGCGCTGGACGGCTATCCGCTGGCGCGGCAGGGCAAGGGCGGCAAGGCGCTGTTCGGCGGCGTGTTCGCAAGCTGCCTGGGCACGCTGATCTCGTGCCTTCTGATGATGATCGCCACGCCCTTCCTTTCGAAGATCGCGCTGAAGTTCGGCAAGTGGGAGATGTTCCTGCTGGCGATATTCGGCATCACGATCTGCGGGAACCTGTCCGTGGACGCCTCGCCGCTGAAGGGCTGGCTCGCGGGCTTCCTGGGCTTCTTCGTGGCGCTGATCGGCGTGGAGAAGATCTATAACGCCGCGCGCTTCGTGTTCGTGAACCCGCTGCAGTCCGGCGTGGAGCTGATCCCCGCGCTGATCGGCCTGTTCGGCATAGCCGAGGTGCTGACGGTGCTTCAGGACAGGACGCCGTTCCAGGTCAACTCGGACATGGGCACGATACTGCCGAACAGGTCCGAATTGAAGATGCTCATGCGACCGCTCATACGCTCTTCGCTGATAGGCTGCGGCATAGGCGCGATACCCGGCGCGGGCGAGGACATCGCCGCGTGGCTCTCGTATTCCACGGGCAAATCGCGCGGCAAGGACCGCGCGAACTTCGGCCGCGGCAGCTTTGAAGGCCTGGCGTGCTCCGAGACCGCCAACAACGCCTGCATACCCGGCGCTATGATCCCCATGCTCACGCTGGCAATACCCGGCTCCACGCAGGCGGCCATGTTCCTGGCGGCGCTCAACCTGCACGGCGTGCAGCCCGGCCCCATGCTCACCGTAAAGGCGCCCGCGTTCATGTACACGGTGGGGCTCACGCTGGCCGTGGCCGCCATCGTGATGGTGGTGATCGCGCTGGTGCTGACCAAGCCCATGGTGCGCATACTCCAGATCAACCGCAAGGTGCTCATGCCCATCATCGTGACGCTGACTGTCGTGGGCGCGTACGCCTCGCGCACGAACCTGTTCGACATAAAGCTCATGCTCGTGTTCGGCGTGGCGGGCTTCATACTGCGCAAGCTGAACTTCCCGCTGGCGCCGCTTACGCTGGGGCTCATACTGGGCGGCACCGCGGACACGAACTTCCGCCAGTCGCTCACGATGGGCGGCAGCGTGTTCACGCGCGTGGTGGGCGACATACTGCTGATCGTGGTGCTCTACTCGCTGGTCTCCGGCGCGCTCAAGACCATCAAGAGCGCAAGGGCCGAGCTGGCGCGCGGGAAATCCGGCGGCGCGAAGGGCGCATGATGCAGGACATTCGAGACCGGACGTCGAATCATATGTCAACGATACATGAAAACCAGATAAAGGAAGGTGTTCTCCCATGAACGTCAGGGACAAGGTGATCATGATCACCGGCGCGGGCGGCGGCCTGGGCAGCGAGATGGCGCGCCTGCTGAGCAAAAACGGCGCGCAGGTGTTCATACTGGACCTGGATGCCGAAAAGGGACAGGCCGTGGCGGACGAGATCGAAGCCGGCGGCGGCCGCGCCTGGTTCGTCAGGGCTGACGTGACCAGCGAGGACGATTGGAAGGCCGCCGTGGATCACGCCGTCGCGACCTGCGGAAGGCTCGACGTGCTGGTCAACAACGCCGGCATCAACATAAGGAAGCCCGTGGAGGAGATGAACATAGACGAGTGGGTGACCATGATGAAGGTCAACACCGGCTCCACGTTCTTAGGCTGCAAATACGCCATACCCGTCATGCGCACGCAGGGCGGCGGCGCGATCATCAACACATCCTCCGTGTGCGGCCTGATCGGCCACAAGTACACGCCCGAGGCCTATACCGCCTCCAAGGGCGCGGTCACGATGCTCACGAAGGCCATAGCGTCCCGCTACGCGCAGTACGGCATACGCTGCAACTCCATACACCCCAGCACCGTGGACACGCCCTTCGTGCAGGTGCTGTTCAAGGATCCCGCGCGCAAGGCCGAGCGCCTGGGCGAGGTGCCGCTGGGCCGGCTGGCGACGGCCGCCGACGTGGCAAACGCCGTGCTGTACCTGGCAAGCGAAGAGGCGTCGTTCATAAACGGCGTGGCGCTGCCGGTGGACGGCGGCGTGACCTGCTACTGAGGCGCATCCCCCACACGACATAACGCAAGGAGTCTTGTACTATGGCACATTCTGAAAGCGAGCTCAGGGAGCTCAGGCGCATCGCCGCGACGCTGCGCGGCAACCTGATCGAGATGATTCCGCCGGGAAAGGTCGGGCATCTGGGCGGCAGCAGCTCCATCATGGACGTCACCGCAGCGCTCTACTTCAACCACATGAACGTGTTCGACGACCCGAAGGATCCCCGGCGCGACCGCTGCATATTCTCCAAGGGCCACGCCGTGCTTGCACAGTACGCCGCCTTTGCGGAGCTGGGCTATGTGAGCCACGACGACCTGCACAAGGTCAAGACGCTGGACGGCACGCTGCAGGGCCACCCCGACATGGACCACACCCCGGGCATAGAGGCCGTCACGGGCTCACTGGGTCAGGGCCTGAGCGTGTCGCTGGGCATGGCGCTGGGGCTCAGGCTGGACGGCAGCGCGTCGCGCGTGTACTGCATCGTGGGCGACGGCGAGCTGGACGAGGGCCAGATCTGGGAGGCCGCCATGGCCGCCGCGGCGCACAAGGCCGACAACCTGGTGGCGATCATAGACCACAACCGCGTACAGGCCACTGACGCCACCGAAAACGTCATGCCGAACGAGCCCATAAAGGAGAAGTTCGAGGCCTTCGGCTGGAACGCCATACAGATCGACGGCCACGACTTCGCCCAGATACTGGACGCGCTGGACGCCGCGAAGGCGTGCAGGGGCAGGCCCACGGCCATCGTGGCGGACACGGTCAAGGGCAAGGGCTTCGCGTTCGCCGAGGGCAAGGCCGCGTACCACAACGCCGCCATGAACGAAGCGGAATACGCGCAGGCGCAGGAGGCCGTCAGGCGCATGAAGGAAGAGGCCTGACGCTTTGACCCACGCACCGAAAACACGCGGTGCCCGAATCGCAGAAAGGAAAGTGTATGACCCCATGAGCAAAATGAATATGCGCAAGGCCTACGGCGAAGCCCTGCTGGAGCTCGGGCGCGAGAACGAAAAGGTCGTAGCGCTGGAGGCCGACCTGGGCAAGAGCACGATGTCCAACATGTTCGGCGCCGAATTCCCGCAGCGCTACTTCCAGATGGGCATCGCCGAGGCCAACATGATCTCCGCAGCGGCGGGCCTGGCCCTGAGCGGCCACATCGCCTTTGCCAGCACGTTCGCCGTGTTCGCCTCCGGCCGCCCCTATGACCAGATACGCTCCTCCGTGGCCATCGCGAGGCTAAACGTGAAAATATGCGGCTCGTCGGCTGGCCTTTCGGACTTCGGCGACGGCAAGACGCACCAGTCCGTGGACGACATCGCCATCATGCGCGTGCTGCCGAACATGAAGGTGCTCTCCCCCACGGACTACTATGAGACGAAGAAGATGGTCAAGGCCATGGCCGAGTTGGACGGTCCGTGCTACATACGCGTGAACCGCAACGACGTGCCGGTGGTGACTTCAGAGGACGAGCCGTTCGAGTTCGGCAAGGTCCGCTGCATGAGGGACGGCGCGGACGTCGTACTGTTCGCCACGGGTTACATGGTATACCAGTCGCTTGAGGCGGCAAAGCTGCTGGAGGCCGAGGGCATATCGGCGCGCGTGATCAACGTGAGCACGATAAAGCCCCTGGACACCCAAGGCATACAGGCCGCCGCGAAGGGCATGAAGGGCGCCGTCACCGTCGAGGAGGCGTCCGTGATCGGCGGGCTGGGCTCCGCCGTGTGCGAGGCGCTGGCGGAAGGCCCCGCCGAGAGCCGCGTCAGGGTGCTGCGCGTGGGCATCATGGACTGCTTCGGCACGTCCGCGCAGAAGTACGACGAGCTGCTCACGGAATATCGCCTGACGCCTGAAGACATCGCCGCAAAGGCGAAGGAAGCCATCGCGTGACCCGTATGGCCGGGGCGCGCGGGGATAGAATGCTTTCAAAACGGAAGGGAGTGTTTCCAATGGTCATAGGATTCATAGGATTGGGCATCATGGGAAAGCCCATGGCAAAGAACCTGCTAAAGGCGGGCTTTCAGGTGGTCGTGGCCGACAAGTTCGCGCCGGCCAACGTCGCGGAGGTCGTGGCGGCGGGCGCGAAGGAAGGCGCGAGCAACATGGATGTCGGCTCGCAGGCCGACGTGCTGATCACGATGGTGCCGAACTCGCCCAACGTGAAAGAAGCGCTGTTCGGCGAGGACGGCGCGGCGAAGACGCTCAGGAAGGGCGCGGTCGTGCTGGACTGCTCGTCCATAAGCCCCATCGCCTCCCGCGAGATCGCGGCGGAGCTCGAAAAGCTGGGCATAGACATGCTGGACTGCCCGGTCTCCGGCGGCGAACCGAAGGCCATAGACGGCACGCTGGCGTTCATGGTGGGCGGCCGACAG
>SVGK01000037.1:0-9791 GCA_015056395.1 Clostridiales bacterium | reverse complement strand
TTCGACCAGTACAAGCCGATACTCGAAAAGATGGGCGCCTCTGTGGTGCTGTGCGGCGACGTGGGCGCGGGCAACGTGACCAAGCTGTGCAACCAGATCGTCGTGGCGGTGAACATCGCGGCGGTGGCCGAAGCGCTGACGCTGGGCCAGCTGGCGGGCGTCGAGCCGGAGAAGATCTTCCAGGCGATCAAGGGCGGCCTGGCGGGCAGCACCGTCATGAACGCGAAGGCCCCCATGATGATGGACCAGAACTTCAAGCCCGGCTTCCGCATCGACCTGCACATCAAGGACCTGAACAACGTCGTGGACACGGCCAGGGCCGTGGATTCGCCGATACCGCTGACGCAGTCCATGCTCGAAATGATGAAGATACTGCACCGCGACGGCGACGGCTCGTGCGACCATTCCGCGCTGCTCAAGTACTATCAGAAGCTGACGGGAGAGACGCTGCACCACTGATGAGGGCCAAGCGTCCAAAGGGGCTGCCTCAGCAGAGAGGCAGCCCTCTTCATATTCAAATCCTTGATTCATCGAATTCCCGCAGGAATCTTTTCAACAGGAACGCACAGAAGTGCGGGAATGTGACGATCCTGTCCCCATGGCCGAGGTTGGTACCGGTCAGTTTGATCCCAAAGCGTATGTCCGGATAGTGCGGGCTCTTGATCAACGTGCGCAGGGACGGAGAGGCCGCGTTGCCGCCCTTAACCTCTATCGGGACCAGCGAATGCGCGGTCCGGGCAAAGAAATCCTCTTCCAACCTCGAATCGTTCTTCTTGTAATAATACAGCTTGAGGCCGCTCTTGCTCAACGCTTCCGCCACGATGTTCTCGTAGAGTGCGCCCTTGTACACGCCAAGCCTGCGATACGCTCTGAATTCGATCTGCGCCTCTTCATCCAATGTTGCGACAAGCAGGCCGGTGTCCGAATAATACAGCTTGAACTTGTCGCCATCGTAATTCCCGCCCAGGGGCAGTTCCGGATGGTTGAGACAGTAACAGGCCTGTATGATGCCGGCGTCCAGCAGCCACTCTATGCATCCGCGATAATCGCGAAAGCGCGCGCCGCTGGCGACCTTGGAGATCTGGAATTTCTTGTTGTCCCGGGCGAGCTGCGGCGTTATATGGCGCAGCACATTGATGATCCTTGTCTGATCCATGCCGGCGGCATACTTTCGCACATCCTCCTCATAGTCCAGAAGCAGCTGCCGCTGTATCTCCAGCGTGCCCTCGAAAGTGCCCGTCTCCACGTAGCGCCGCACGACGGCAGGCATGCCTCCCAGCACGCAGAAGTCCAAAAACAAACGGCTGAACCTGTCGTATTCCACTGTCGAAAACGGCGTCATGTCGAGCATATGAGAGAACAGTCGGTCGACGGTCTCCGTTCCGTAACCCTGTGTCAGCAGGAATTCTTCAAAATCCATGGACCGCATCTCGTAATTCTGCTTGTATCCTACGCTGACGCTTTCGATCTGCCTGTAATGTATCCCCAACAGTGACCCGGAACAGATGACGTCGAACCTTCCGTCTTCACAAAAGGATTTGAGGCTCGTGGCGATGTCCGGAAAGGCCTGCATCTCATCAAAGAAGATCAGCGTATCGCCCGGCAGGAACTGCAAAGAGGGATCCAGCAATGACATGTTGCGGATGATCTGTGAAGCCGTATAGCCGTCTGAGGTGATCTGTCTGTACTGCGGCTTGAATATGAAGTTGATCTCGATGAAGCTCTTGTAGTTGTTGCGTCCGAATTCGCGTATGGAGGCCGTCTTTCCCGTCTGCCGCGCCCCTTTGACGATCAGAGGCATGTGGCCCGGCGTATCCTTCCACTGCGACAGATACGCGTCGATGCTTCGTTTCATGTACATGTTCCCTGTCCTCCTGTCCGGCTTTCGAACCAATTATACCAGCAAGAGCACGGCCCCGCAAGGGCCTTGCACAAAAAATGAGCCTCTCTGTGTTAAGGATGCACATTTCATGAGCTTGTTTTGGCGCCATTTGCACATTTCCTGTTTTTAAGGCAGAATTGCCTGCAGACCCGGGATCCGGGCAGTCCCTCCACGACCCGGAAGCGTCCCCGCATGCGATGCGGATCGCACAGGCCCTTCGGCATGAGCATACATCATCGCCTCGCGCCGTAGGGGCGCCGCTTGCTGCGCCCCGTTCCCATCGCATTCGAGGGCTCGATAAGAGACCGCGCGCTCACCCCCTGAGCATCGCGTCTATCGCCCTGACCGTGGCGCAAAGCGTCTCGAGGTCCCGCATCACGTCGCCCGTCTCCAGCGAGTGGTTCGCGCCTTCCGTCAGCCTGAGCGGTATGCCCTGCGCAGCGCAGGCGCGTCGGATCGCCGGCGTGTCCGCCCACGGGTCGGCGGTGCCGTGGAACGCCACGGCGTCCACGACCGGCACGGCGAACGTCTCCGCGAGCGGCGTGAGCAGCGCCATGCGCGCATGTACGCCGTGCTCGTGTGCGTACCGCGCGGCCACGGCCGTGCCTATGCTCTTGCCTATGAACATGACACGCCCGTATGCGCCGAAGTCCGTGTCCCTGAGCGCCTCCTCCGCCTGTCCGTACGCAAGCGCCAGCGCCGCGGCCATCTTATCGGCGTCGCCCTTCACGCCCGCCGGGAAGCCGCTAAACGACAGCCGCACCACGGCCCGCCCGCGCGCCGCGGCCGCCTTCGCCGCATAGTAGAGCAGAGGCCTGTCGCACGTATAGCCTATCCCCGGGAACAGCACCGCGATGTCCATGGTTGACACATCTCCCTTCTCCATCGTCCGTATGATACGATTATACACGATGCCGCCGCATCCGTGTGTAAATCTTTTCTTTTCAGATCACGCTTTCGATGGTATACTGTATACTGTGCGAAGCTAATCCAAACCGAAAGGATATGAAACGACATGAAAGACGAACAGACGACCGTGGTCGCCATGGAGACGGACCGCAACGCGGTCATCGTAAAGACCAGCGTGATCGGCATACTGACCAACGTGCTGCTGGCGGCGTTCAAGGCCGCCGTGGGCCTGCTCTCCCATTCCATCGCCGTAACGCTGGACGCGGTGAACAACCTGTCCGACGCGCTGTCGTCCATCATCACGATCATCGGCGCGAAGCTGGCCGGCAGGCTCCCGGACAAAAAACACCCGCTGGGCTACGGTCGCATAGAGTATCTGAGCGCCATGATCGTCTCGGGCATCGTGCTGTACGCCGGCATCACCTCCGCGGTGGAGTCGGTCAAGAAGATCATACACCCGGAGAAGGCAGAGTACTCCGCCGTGTCGCTGGCCATCATCGCCGTCGCCATCGTGGTGAAGTTAGTGCTGGGCCGCTATGTCAAGGCACAGGGCGAGAAGGTCAACTCCGGCTCGCTGATCGCCTCGGGCACGGACGCCACGTCCGACGCGGTGCTCTCCACGAGCGTGCTGGTCTCGGCGGTCATATTCCTGCTGACGGGCGTCGCGCTGGAGGCCTGGGTCGGCGTGGTCATCTCCGTGTTCATCATAAAGTCGGGCATAGAGATGATGACCGAGACGCTTGACGAGATACTGGGGCAGCGCGCGGACAAGGAGGACACCGACCGCATCAAGCAGCTGCTGATGGAGGAGCCCGGCGTGCAGGGCGCATACGACCTGATACTCTACAACTACGGCCCCGAAAAGAACTACGGCTCGGTGCACCTGGAGGTCCCCGAGGTCATGACCGCCGCGGAATTCGACCGCCTGACGCGGCGCGCGGAGGCCAGGGTCTATAAGGAGACCGGCGTGATACTGACGGGCGTGGGCCTCTACGCATACAACACGACCGACAGCGAGGCGACGCGCATACAGAACGACGTGCGCCGGCGCGTGCTGAGCCACGACTGGGCGCTGCAGATGCACGGCTTTTACCTGGACACGCAGGCGAAGGACATGCGCTTCGACGTGGTCATGAGCTTCGACATACAGCCCGTGGAAGGCATAAAGACGCTCTGCGGCGAGATCGGGCAGGCGTACCCCGGCTACAAGCTCCAGATCGTACCGGACGTCGACGTGTCCGACTGACCTCTGGCTGAACGAGAGGAGGCCCTGGCGCATATGTACCGCCGCATGCGCTATTTCCTGTCCGTGGTCGACACGGGCAGCTTCTACGAGGCGGGCGAGGCCTGCCACATCTCCCAGTCGGCCGTGTCGCAGCAGATCAAGGCGCTCGAGGAGGACCTGGGCGTGAAGCTGCTCGAACGGCACGGGCGCAGCTTTTCCGTCACGCCCGCCGGGCAGTACTTCTATCAGTACGCCGCAAGGCAGACGGCGCAGCAGGACAGCTTCCTGCGCGAGCTGCGCCGCATCGACAGCGGCGAATACCGGCGCCTGCGCGTGGGCGTGCTGAACAGCTTCAGCGCAAAGGTCATCGAGCGCACGGCGCACGCCTTCGCCGCCACGCATCCGCACGTGCGGCTGACGCTGGCCACGGGCACCCACGAGCAGCTGTTCCACCCCATCACCAGCGGGGAGATGGACCTGGTCGTAAACGACCAGTGGCGCGCGCTGAGCGAGCACTTCGTGAACGAACCGCTGGTGACGCAGCCGCTGTTCGCGCTGACGCGCGCGGACGACCCATGCCTTTCCGAGGGACGCCTGGACGCGGAGGCGCTGGAAGACCGCTTCTGCATACTCGCCGCGCCGACCGGGCAGCGGGAGAGCGAGGTCGACCACTGGCGCGGCGCCATGGGCCTGGGCTGCGACTTCCTGTTCGTGGAGAACACGGACGAGGCGCGCCTGAACGCCGCCGCGGGCAACGGCTTCTGCATATGTGACGCGGACATGCCCGCAGGCGACGGCACGGCGCTCGTACCGTTGTACCGGGGCGGCGCGCCGCTGGTGCGCAGGATTTACGCCTTCTGGCCGGAGAGCAGCGATTCCTCGCTGCAGCGGGAATTCACGGCGCTGCTGCGCGCCGGCATCAAATAAGTCTTTCTTATCAAAACGCGGGAAAAATCGAATTGATTTCCCGCGCTTTTCCTTTTATAATAAGCACAACAGCAAGGATATGCGCTGTACTTCATTTGAAAAGGACGGTAAACGGCCATGGCGAACCTCATCGTGTACTATTCCCGCAAGGGGCAGAACTACTGGAACGGCAGCATCGTCGACCTGGCGAAGGGCAATACGGAGCGCGTGGCCGAATTCATACAGAAGGCCGTGGGCGGCGATCTGTTCGAGATCGAGACCGTGCGCACGTACAGCCCCGATTACATGGTCTGCATCGACGAAGCCAAGGCGGAGCTGCGCGAGGGCGCGCGCCCCGAACTCAAAAAGTACCCCGATTCTCTGGACGGCTACGACACGATATTCGTGGGCTACCCCAACTGGTGGGGCACCATGCCCATGTGCGTGTACACGTTCCTTGAGCACTACGACCTGACGGGCAAGAAGATCGTGCCCTTCTGCACGAACGAGGGCAGCGGCCTGGGGAACAGCGAGCGCGAGCTCAGGAAGATCTGCACGGGCGCGACGGTCGCCCCCGGCCTGTCCATTCACGGCGCGGAGGCCGCAAAGAGCGAAGCGAAGGCCGCCGCGTGGGCAAAGAAGAATGTCTGACGAGGAGGCGTAAAGGCTATGAAGAGGATCATCACGGCGCTCATGGCGCTCATGCTCATGGCGGCCTGCTGCGCGCAGGCGGAGGGACGGCTGGTGGTCTGCTTCTCCCGCGCGGGCGAGAACTACAACGTAGGCTCGGTACAGGAGGGCAACACGCTGAAGATGGCCAGGCTCGTGGCGGAGGAGGCGGGCGCGGACCTGTTCGAGATCGTGCCCGCGGTCCCCTACCCCGAAAGCTACGAGGACTGCCTGAACGTCGCCACGGAGGAGCGGCGCACGAACGCGCGTCCGGAGTACCAGGGCGATATCGAGGGCTGGGAGAGCTATGACACGGTGTTCATAGGCTACCCGATTTGGTGGGGCGAGATCCCCAACATCGTGTATACGTTCATGGAGTCGCACGACTTCTCCGGCAAGACCGTAGTCCCGTTCAACACGCACGAGGGCAGCGGGCAGGCGCGCAGCCAGAAGGACATCGAGCGCACGCTTCCGGACGCCGTCGTGCTGAAGGGGCTGCCCGTGCAGGGCAGCAAGGCGCAGAACGACCCGGACGGCACGCGCGCGGACATACGGAACTGGCTCGACGGACTGGGACTGGAATGACATGGAGGTATCCGCAACATGATCGAAAACCGATTCTTTCCTGAGATACACGGCAACTTCGGCTTCGGCTGCATGCGCCTACCCATGAAGGACGGCAAAGTGGACTACGATACGTTCTGCCGCATGGCCGACACCTTCATTTCCTCCGGCTTCAACTACTTCGACACCGCGCACGGCTACATAGGCGGCCTGTCCGAGACGGCCATCCGCGACTGCGTGGCAAAGCGCCACGCCCGCGGCGATTTCCTGCTGACAAACAAGCTCACAGCCCCCTTCTTTGACCGGCAGGAGGACATACGCCCGTTCTTTGAAGGCCAGCTCAGCGCCTGCGGCGTAGACCGCTTCGACTTTTACCTGATGCACGCGCAGGACAGGAACAACTACCGGAAGTACAAGCGCTGCCGCGCCTATGAGACCGCCTATGGCTTCAAGGAGGAGGGACTCATACGCCACTTCGGCATATCCTTCCACGACAAGGCGGATGTGCTGGACATGATACTGACCGAGCATCCGGAGATCGAGGTCGTGCAGATACAGTTCAACTATGCCGACTATGAAGACGCCTCCGTCGAATCGCGCAAGGTCTATGAGATGTGCGAGAAGCACGGCAAACCGGTCCTGGTCATGGAGCCCGTAAAGGGCGGCAGCCTGGTGGATCTGCCGCCGGAGGCCGACGGCATACTGCGCGGCCTGAACGGCGGCAGCAACGCAAGCTACGCGCTGCGCTTCGCGGCGAGCTTCCCCGATATCGCGGCAGTGCTCTCCGGCATGAGCGACATGGCCCAGATGCAGGACAACCTTTCCGCCATGCGGGATTTCAGGCCCCTTGATGATGCGGAGATGGTCGCTGTCAGGAAGGTCTGCGACATATTCCACAGTCTGGACCTGATCCCCTGCACCGCGTGCCGCTACTGCATCGAGGAAAGCCAATGTCCCAAAGGCATACGCATACCGGACCTGTTCGCCGCGATGAACGCGCACGAGGCGTTCCACAACTGGAACACGGGCTATTATTACAACAACATCATCACCGGCAACGGACACGGCAAGGCGTCCGAGTGCATACGCTGCGGAAAATGCGAGCGCGTATGCCCACAGCACCTGCCCATACGCGAGCATCTGAAGAACGTCGCGCGCACTTTTGAAGGATGACGGAGGCGCATATGAACAAGGAAGTCATGATCGTGACCGGCGCGGGGCAGATCTCGATGGCGATCGCGCGGCGCACGGGTTACGGAAAGAAGATCATACTGGGCGACAGGCGCATCGCAAACGCCCAGGCCGTGGCAAAGGTCATGAACGAGGCGGGCTTCGACGTCGCGCCGTTCGAGATGGACCTGTCAGACCACCGGAGCATACGCAGCCTGATCGCCGAGGCCGAGAGACACGGGCCCGTCAAGTACCTGGTCAACGGCGCGGGCGTGTCGCCCAGCCAGGCGCCCATAGAGACCATACTGAAGGTCGACCTGTACGGCACGGCCGTGCTGCTCGAGGAGGTCGGGAACGTGATCGCCCAGGGCGGCTGCGGTGTGACCATATCCAGCCAGTCCGGCTGGCGCATGCCGCAGCTGACGCCGGAGCAGGACCGCCAGCTCGCCACGACGCCCACGGAGACGCTGCTGTCGCTCGACCTGCTCAGGCCGGAGAACATACGCGACACGCTGCACGCCTACCAGCTGGCGAAGCGCTGCAACGAAAAGCGCGTGATGGCGGAGTGCGTCAGATGGGGCGAACGCGGCGCGCGGCTCAACGACATCGCGCCCGGCATCATCGTGACGCCGCTGGCGATAGACGAATTCAACGGCCCGCGCGGCGATTTCTACAAGGACATGTTCGCGCGGTGCCCCGCAGGCCGTCCCGGCACAGCGGACGAGGTCGCGAACGTCGCGGAGCTGCTGATGAGCGAGAAGGGCGCGTTCATCACGGGCAGCACGTTCCTGGTGGACGGCGGCGCGACCGCCAGCTACTATTACGGGCCGCTGCAGCCCCGGGCGTGAGGCCCGGCCGCGCTTTTCCCACC
The DNA here is from genome assembly GCA_015056395.1 of Clostridiales bacterium. Lineage (GTDB taxonomy): Bacteria > Bacillota > Clostridia > Christensenellales > Aristaeellaceae > Faecivicinus. The sequence goes on along the minus strand of SVGK01000037.1, from coordinate 1,595 downwards.
GTGCGCGGAACAAATCCCCCTTCCACGGCGTCAAACGATACGGAGTTCAGGAGACTCCGAGTACGCATTTGTGAAAGAGGGAAACCGAAGATGAGAAGAACACTGTCGATACTGCTTGCGTGCATGATGCTTTTGAGCATCTGCGTGTTCGCGGAGGGGACGAACGCGGCGGCGCCTCAGACGATCGAGGACAAGCTGACCGCGACGATACCGCTGCTGGACGCGTTCGCCCAGACGATGAACGTGACAGAAGACGAGGACGAGGCCTTCCGTGTGCTGTACGATCCCGCCGACACCGAGTTCGTCAGGGAAGTGCTCTGGCGCCTGGGCGCGAACTGGGGCGCGAAGCTCACAGACCAGGTCACCGCTTCCGCGTTCGCGGTGCAGGCGCCCGCGGCCGTCATGGACGACATGGCGCACGCGGCGTTCGGCGACCAGGCCGTGCTCGACGACCTCAAGGCCGCGCCCGACAGCGAGCAGGCAGGCATCATGGACTATGACCAGGCGAGCGACAGCTGGACGCTGTGGCCGGCGGAGCCCGCTCCGGAGACCACCGTGGTCGAAGCCTACGTCGAACAGGACGACGAGGTGCTGGCGCGCTTTGCGCAGTACGGCGCGGACAACGTGCGCCAGGGCGGCCTGGTGGCGGTGCTGCACCCGAACGAGGCGGAGGACGCCTCTCTGTTCCCGTACTATGTCTTCATGGTGCTTGACGAGGACGTGCTGATGCTGGCCCCCGAGCGCACCGTGACGTGCAGCCTGCGCTATCCCGTGGACCAGGCCGCACAGCCCGCCGCGCAGCCCACGGCACAGCCCACCGCCGCGCCCACGGCGCAGGCCGAGTACCACGACCTGGGCAGCGGCAGCCGCGGCGACGAGGTGCGCAGGCTGCAGCAGCGCCTGAACGACTTAGGCTACAACTGCGGCCGCGTGGACGGCATATACGGCAGCGGCACCGCCCGCGCCGTACGCTACCTGCAGAACGCGCTTTCCGTGAACGAGACTGGCAAGGCCTCCGCGTCGCTGCAGCAGGTGCTGTTTTCCAACAACGCGCCCAAGTACCAGCGCTATGTCACGCTGTCCAGCGGCTCCTCCGGCATTCGCGTGGAGAAGCTGCAGGATCGCCTGCGCGACCTGGGCTACCTGGCGCAGCCCATCGACGGCTCGTTCGGCGGCCGCACCAAGGAGGCCGTCAGGCTGTTCCAGCGCAGCGCCGGCCTGAGCGTGGACGGCGTCGCCGGCAGCGCGACGCTGCAGGCGCTGGAGAGCAGCAAAGCGCCCAAGTGCAAGAGTTTCATCGAACTGCACAAGGGTGACACGGGCATTCGCGTGGAGGAGCTGCAGCGCGAGCTGAAGAGCGGCTACGGCCTGTTCGATGGCAATGTCAATGGCAGCTACGGCGACAAGACCGTCAAGGCCGTCAAGGCGTTCCTCGAGCTGATCGGCGAGAAGGGCGACGGCAAGGTCGCCACCGTGGAGATCATCGGCCGCATATTCGCGCACGACGTGCCCACCCCCAGCCCGACGGCCACCGTGACGCCTGAGCCCACGCCCACCGCCATGCCCACGGAAGGCCCCACCGACGAGCCCGTGGT
>SVGK01000288.1 GCA_015056395.1 Clostridiales bacterium | reverse complement strand
GTACGCCGACGCCTCCATGCACGATCCGAACGGCGCGTGGCTGATGATATTCGGCGTGGACACGCTGCCCAGATACAGGGGGCGGGGCGTCGCATCGGCGGTGCTGCGCCGCGCCGTGGAGGAGACGCGCGCGCGCGGGCGCAGGGGCCTGGTGCTCACGTGCAAGCCGGCGCTGGTCCATTGGTACGCCCGGTTCGGCTTCGTCGACGAGGGCCTCTCCGATTCGACGCACGGCGACGCCGTATGGCATCAGATGCGTCTGACGTTTGGAACAGAAGGAACGACCGCAGTATAGTATCATCGACAAGGAGAGGACCGTATGAAAAGGATATGTATCGTCGTGGCAGCGCTCATGGCATTGGCGCTCGCGCTCGCCGCCGCATCGGCGGAGGGACAGACGAACCCGCGCCGAGCGGAAATGGAAGCCGCGCTGCGCGCGCGCGACCGGCAGTCGCGCGGCTACAGCCTGAACGTGACCTGCACGCAGACGCCCACACTCGACCGCGTGGGCCGTTGGACCGTCGATCCGCAGGGCAGCGACCTGGGCGACGACTGGTGCGTGCAGATAGGCATCACGGACGTAGACCACGATCCCTACGGCTACATCTACTTCACAGGCCGTACGCATACGACCGCCATATCCTCGTGCACGTTCGTGTTCGCGGGCAACTACGAGGTCGATTTCTTCCTGTACAAGACGCCGGACGCGAAGTCGCCCGTGGCTTCGTACAGGCTCAGCTACACCATCGCCGACGACGCGATCCACGACACGATGGAGGAATGCGTCGCCGCGATCGCCCGTGAATACAGGGGCGACAACGACTGGGAGACGGCGCTCAACCTGCACGATTACGTGACCATGCATACCTATTACGACCTGACCTACGAATACTACGGCGCGGACGGCGTGTTCGCGCGCGGCTACGGCGTGTGCGACAGCTATTCAAAGGCCTACGAGATGCTGCTGACGGAGGCGGGCATCACGTCGCAGCGCATCACCGGCGGCGGCCATGCCTGGAACGCGGTCAAACTCGAGGGGACCTGGTACCACGTCGACTGCACGTGGGACGATCCCACGGGCAGCACGCAGCCTATGAGCGGCAATGAGCGCTGGATCTATTTCTGCCTGAACGACGATCTGATCTATCTGGATCACAAAAACGACGGCACGGGCTTTACCGGCGAATGCACGTCGCTTGAGGCCAACTATCTGGTGCGCACGGGCGCATGGGCACAGTACGCGACCGTGGCCGGTTCCCAGGACGACACCTATGCCGACAGGATACAGTACATGCTGGACGAGGGCGAGACGACGTTCACCGTGGATCACGACGAGTACCTCTATGTCGGCCCGAACAGCTATTACATTATCACCAAAGACGACGTGCTGCTGACGGTGATACTCACGCTGACCGCGGAGGGCCTGAACGAGATGACATGGAACGACGCCAACGGCGACAGGCTGCGTCTCGACATAAGCTTCGATCTCGACGCACGCGCATTCAACGTGCACGTGCACGGCTACTATTACGCGGAGGGCGGCACGCTGACATTGCCGACGGGGACTGTGAGCATCGGGGACGCCGCCTTCGAGGGCGTCGCGGCCACGGAGGTCATCATCCCCTCCGGCTGCACCGCCATCGGCGCGCGGGCCTTCGCCGACAGCGCCGTGCACACCGTCACGATACCCGCAAGCGTGACCGACATCGCCGACGACGCCTTCGAAGGCTGTCACCAGCTGTGCATCATCACGCCGGAGGGCTCCGCCGCATGGCGATACGCGCAGCTCTACGGCATATTCCACAACACGAGCGTCGAATGACCCGTACCTCTCACGCGCCCCGCGCCGCTTTCTGAAGCGGCGCATTTTGCTGCGCACAAACAGGTTATTTTTCCGTTTCTTTCTTTTCAAACGGCCTGTCATGGCGTATAATGAATATGTGGAAACAGAGAATCCCGCCGCTGCGGGTAATAATGGAGGGAGACACCATGGCAATCATCGATAAGATCAAGGCTAAGGCAAAGTCCGACGTAAAGCACATCGTGCTGCCCGAGGGTGAAGAGAGCCGCAACGCGCAGGCCGCCATCATCATCGCGCGCGAAGGCCTGGCGAAGCTCACGCTGCTGGGCGACCCCGAGAAGGTGCGCGCCGCCGCGGGCGACCCGCTGGAAGGCATCGAGATCATCGACCCGGCGAAGTCCGAAAAGTGCGCCGAATACGCCTCCACGCTGTATGAGCTGCGCAAGGCGAAGGGCATGACCGAGGAGAAGGCCGCCGAACTCGTGCGCGACCCCATGTACTACGGCGTGATGATGGTCAAGTGTGGCGACGCCGACGGCCTGGTCTCCGGCGCGATACACTCCACCGGCGACATGCTGCGCCCGGCGCTGCAGATCATCAAGTCCAAGCCCGGCATCAAGACCGTGTCCTCGTGTTTCCTGATGGAGTGCCCGAACAAGGACTACGGCGAGAACGGCGTGCTGATCTTCGCGGACTGCGCCGTGAACCCCGAGCCGGACGCCGAGGCGCTGGCGAACATCGCGCTGGGCGCTGCGGACTCCGCGCGTTCCCTGGCGGGCATCGAGCCCAAGGTCGCCATGCTGAGCTTCTCCACGAAGGGCTCCGCAAAGCACGACATGGTCACGAAGGTGCAGGAAGCCACGCGCATCGCCAAGGAGATGGCGCCGGAGCTGGCGCTGGACGGCGAGCTGCAGCTGGACGCCGCGCTGGTCGAGTCCGTAGGCCAGCTGAAGGCCCCCGGCAGCACCGTGGCAGGACACGCCAACACGCTGGTCTTCCCGGACCTGGGCGCGGGCAACATCGGCTACAAGCTGGTGCAGCGCCTGGCGGGCGCGGAGGCCTACGGCCCGATACTGCAGGGCATCGCGAAGCCCTGCAACGACCTGAGCCGCGGCTGCTCGGTCGAGGACATCGTGGCGACCGTGGCCATCACCGCGGCGCAGGCGCAGGGGTAAGGCAATTAAGAATTCAGAATTAAGAATTAAGAATTGTAAGTGTGGGGGCTTTGCCCCCACGCCCCCATTGGATTCGAATCTCTATCTTTATTTCTATCGACGGGAGTGTATGCTGTTATGAAAATACTTGTCATCAACGCCGGGTCTTCTTCGCTCAAGTTCCAGCTGATCGACATGGACAACGAGTCCGTGATCGCCAAGGGACTGGTCGAGCGCATCGGCACGGTCGACCCCACCACCGATCTGACCTATTCCTGGGAAGACAAGAAGATCAAGGAAAAGCACCTGAAGAAGTGCGCCACCCACGCCGAGGCCATGTCCGTCGTGCTTGACGTCCTGGTCGGCAAGGACTGCACCGCCAGCGAGTATGGCGACGAGGAGTCGCATCTGAAGGGCATCGGCGTGATCGGCGACCTGGCCGAGATCGGCGCGGTGGGACACCGCGTGCTGCACGGCGGCGAGAAGTTCACCGCCTCCTGCCTGATCGACGACGCCTGCATCGCCGCCATCGAGGA
>SVGK01000287.1 GCA_015056395.1 Clostridiales bacterium | reverse complement strand
TGCCTCATTGGCAAAACAATAGCAAACCAGTTTTTTCTTTATTCCTGCAAAGCCAGGTTTAAACCCTAACTCTGCCAATACCTGCGGTCCCTTCCCAAGCGCCGGAATGAATGGTGCTCAGCTCCCGCGAAGGCCTGGAATTGTAGCATAACAGAGCGGGGCGGAGAATCAGAGCCCATGGGAAAACATCTTCGCGATAAATCCCAGGGGAGTCTGAGGTAGCCGATCCCTCAGTGAAGGACATACAGGAAAAGGAAGGAAGCCACCGCCTTGCTTGTGGCCATGAGTCATGCACAATCGTGGCATAAAACGGCATCCTTCTGGCCAATTCTATCATTATTGTAACACAATTACCCTGTCCCTGTAAATATAAATTCGGCAAAAACAAGGGAAGTCATCCATCCGTGTGGATGGACGGCCCCCTAAGTTTTCCAGGGAGCATCGTAAGCTCGCCATGGATCTGCTGGCGCAGGGAAAATCCTACACGCAGGTGGAACGGATGACCGGCATCAGCCGGAGCATCCTGGTGAGGGAACACAGGAAAACTGTCTCGCCCTTGTAGAGGATGAGCGAATCAGTCAAGAAGTTTGGGGGTTGTATTCTGTTGAAAGTATGGTAAGTTTGAAATGAAGTGAATACAGTGTTGCTTTTGCAAACTGGTTTACAGCGTTGTCTGAACATGTGAAGGAGTTGACTATTTAATGATAAGAAAGCCTTTGATTAAGACAGATAGCATGCAGATTGACAAGAAGGCGCAACGAGTTCTTACTAAAGCTGAAACCGTCGAGATAGAACGCATGATTCGGTGTGATGTGCAGAAGAATTCTGACAGCCAGAGCGCTACCGTTTCGCTGATTGCTGCTCGCACAATGAAGTGAATGCAGGAAACGGGCTTTGCCATTGAATGGTGAGCTTGATGGTGTTTCGTCAAACGGGCCCGATGCCGAATACGGAGAATAAACTGAATAGGACAGAAAAAGAAAACAGAGGTTCCGATCATGGAACCTCCGCTTATTTCTGGGGAAAACTGTTTTTCCCAATCGAGAAAACTCCGAGATTTTTTCCCAGAATTTTCCCAGAAGCCTCTTGGGAAAGCCTTGAACCACAATATATGGTGTTCCAGTACCGGAAAACCACGATATAGTGGGGCTTTTTAGTCAATCGGCTTCATCGTGGGGAACAGCAGCACGTCCCTGATCGCCTGCGAGTCCGTGAGCAGCATGACCATGCGGTCGATGCCGAAGCCTATGCCGCCCGTGGGGGGCATGCCGATCTCGAGCGCGTAGAGGAAGTCCTCGTCGGTGCGGTTCGCCTCCTCGTCGCCCTTCGCCAGCAGCTCCTCCTGCGCCTTGAAGCGCGCGCGCTGGTCGATCGGGTCGTTCAGCTCGGAGTAGGCGTTGGCCATCTCCCAGCCGTTCATGAAGAACTCGAAGCGTTCGACGCGGTCGGGATGTCCCGGCTTCTTCTTCGTAAGCGGCGAGATCTCGATCGGGTGGTCCATCACGAACGTGGGCTGTACCATGTGTTCCTCGGCGAAGGCTTCGAAGAACAGGTTCAATATGTCGCCGCGCTTGTGGTGCGGCTCGAACTCGACGCCCTTTTCCCTGGCCGCGGCCTGCGCCTCTTCAAGCGTCGTGATCTGATCGAAGTCGACGCCGGCGTATTCCTTGACGGCCTCGGTCATCGTGATGCGGCGGAAGGGCTTGCCCAGGTCCATCTCGATGCCGTTGTACACGATGGTCGTTGTGCCCAGCACCTCCCTGGCGACGTGGCGGTAGAGGTTCTCGGTCAGGTCCATCATGCCGTGATAGTCCGTGTACGCCTGGTACAGCTCCATCAGCGTGAACTCGGGGTTGTGGCGGGTGTCCACGCCCTCGTTGCGGAACACGCGGCCGATCTCGTACACCCTCTCAAGGCCGCCCACGATCAGGCGCTTCAGATAGAGCTCCAAGGATATGCGCAGCTTCATGTCCAGGTCCAGCGCGTTGAAGTGCGTCTCGAACGGGCGCGCCGCGGCGCCGCCGGCGTTAGAGACCAGCATGGGCGTCTCGACCTCGATGAAGCCCTGGTCGTCCAGGTAGCGGCGTATCGTCGATATGATGCGGCTGCGCTTGATGAACGTGTCGCGCGTCTCGGGAGTGACGATGAGATCCAGATAGCGCTGGCGGTAGCGCGTGTCCGTGTTGGTCAGCCCGTGGAACTTCTCCGGCAGCGGGTGCAGCGACTTCGTCAGCAGCGTGATCTCCTGCGCGTGCACGCTGATCTCGCCGGACTTCGTCTTGAACACGAAGCCCTTGACGCCCAGCACATCGCCGATGTCGTAATCCTTGAAGTCCTTGTAGGCCTCTTCGCCCACGTCGTCGCGGCGCACGTAGATCTGTATCTCGCCGTCGCGGTCCTGCAGATGCGCAAAGCTCGCCTTGCCCATCACGCGGCGGGAGAGCATGCGGCCGGCGATGGAGACGGTCTGGTTCTCCAGCGCCTCATAGCCGTTCAGTATCTCGCCGGAGCGGTGTGTGCGGTCGTAGCGCACGATCTCATACGGGTTGCGGCCTTCGTCGATCAGCTTCTGGAGCTTCTCCATGCGTATGCGGGACTGCTCGGACAGGTTTTCCATGGAAACGGCACTCTGGATCTCTTCGGACATAGGGGGTTTCTCCTCTCGAATGTTTGTGATCATCTGCTGCGGATGCCCATGACCTTCAGCTTCAAAAGCCCGCCCGGGGTCTGTACATCCACGATCTGGCCCACCTGCGCGCCCAGCAGCGCGGCGCCGATGGGAGATTCCTGGGAAATGAACAGCTTCGAGGGATCGGCCTCCGTGAAGCCGACGATCGTGTATTCGTCGCGCTCGTCATATTCGACGTCCAGCACGTCGACCACGGTGCCCACGGACACGACGTCCGTGGAGACGTCGCTGTCGTCCACGAACGTCGCGGTGCGCAGCGTGTTCTCGATCTCGGCGATGCGCCCGTATACGCGCGCCTCCTCGGCCTTCGCCTCGTCGTATTCCGCGTTCTCGGACAGGTCGCCGAAGCCGCGCGCGGTCTTGATGTCCTCCGCGACGCGCTTCTTGTCCTCGATCAGGCCGGCCAGCTCTTCCTCGAGCTTTCGCTTGTCTGTCAGTGTCATGGTACGGGAATCTGCCATGGGTATGATGCCTCCTTATGATGGGTGGACGCTGCGGGAACGGTCCCCGCCGCGCCATATCGTCCAAAACAATACAAAAAGCGCCGCACACCCGATACGGGTGTCCGAATCGCTTTTCGTATTATAGTCTATACTGGAAGATTTGTCAAGTGTCAGATTTTCTGTGCGTTATCGGGCACATCCAACGTGGGGGCCGGCGCCTCGTCGTCCGCGGGGACCTCCTTTGTCAGCGCCGTGCTGAAGTGGAAGCTGCCCTCTATGGCGTGCGTCTCGCCGCTTGCGTTATAGAGCGCGTCCACGTCCACAAGCGTGCCGTGCAGCGTGCCCGTATAGCTGGTGTCGTAGTACGTGTCCGCCACATCGTCGAACGTGATGGCGTAGCCG
>SVGK01000286.1 GCA_015056395.1 Clostridiales bacterium | reverse complement strand
GATCGTCATCTGCGTGCTGCTCATCTCGATGCAGATGTACAACTACACCAAGTTCATGCAGATGCGCGATGCGGTGGATGGCAATACTCATTTTGCCGGCACGATCATCGACGGCGTGGATATCTCCAACATGACCATGGAGGACGCCGTGGCCCACTGGGAAACGAACATCGAGCCCCAGTACTACAACCGCACCGTTACCCTGGACAACGGAATGTCCGTAACCGCCCTTGAATTGGGCTACACCAGCAATTACAAGACCGTGATAGCCGACGCCTGGAAGGCCCAGACCACCGGCACCCTGGCAGAGCGCTATGCGGCGCTCACGCGTCCCGCCGCCGGTTCGGGCTACACTGTCACCAGGATCATGTATTCCGACGATGTGGTAGACAGTTACGTCGCCAATGTGGCCTCCGGCATCGATTCATCCGTGAAAGAGCCCTCTATCACCGGCTTTGACCATGATGCTCTGAGCTTCACCTTCGCAGAGGGCTCACCCGGAAAGGTCCTTGATCAGGAAAAGCTGTCCGCAGACATACGATCTTCCATGGATTCCGGCGGAGGCAGCGTCTCATTGAGCATCACCACAACTCAGCCGAAATACACAGTGGCTGACATGCAGTCCATGTACGGCCTGCGCGCCTATGCGGTCACCAACGCCTCCTCTTCCTCCTCCAGCCGCCTTACGAACATCAGGCTCGCGCTGGCCTCAATAAACGGCACTCTGCTCCAGCCCGGCGAGGAATTCTCCTTCAACGCCGTCGTCGGCAAGCGTACCACCGCTAAGGGCTACAAGGCCGCGCCCGCGTACAACTCCGGTGAGGTGGTCGAGGAAGTCGGCGGCGGCATATGCCAGGTATCCACCACGCTGTTCAACGCCGCAGTAAAATCCGGCCTGAAGATCGTAGAGCGCCACAACCATTCCATGCCCGTCGCCTATGTGGACAAAGGCAAGGACGCCGCCGTGAGCTGGGGCGCACAGGATCTGAGATTCGTGAACAACACCTCCGAGCCTTTGTATATAGTCGCTTTCATGGACGACGACAAGCGCGTGCGCATCGGATTTTTTGGAAGGCTCATCGATGACGGCCAGTACATCACCGTCGAATCCAAGATCACCTATACCAGAGAATTCGAAACTGAATACCAGTTCAACGCATTCCTGCTCCCCGGCGCAGTTGAAGAGCTGCAGTCCGGCAGGAATACCTACGAGACAATGACCTACAAGTGCACCTGGACAGCCGAAGGCGAGCTGATCAGCCGCGAAGAACTCTGCAAGAGCACCTACCGCGGCAGAAACAGGATAATTGAATACGGCCCCTGAACGCAAAACACGGTATCCGGTATTCGCCGGATACCGTTCATTTTTGAGGTGGATCCCATAGTCCTCTGTCAATTCGCATACCCACTGCCGCGTCAAGCATTTGCACGATCACGTTCCTCGCGACGGCAAGCCCAATGGGAATCCTCGCCCTAAAACAGCATCATATTTTGCAATAATTGAAGCAAATTTTCGAACAAACGGTTTATTTTACATGTCACTGTTGCAAAATTCACAGGGCTGTGATAAACTCCCATAATGTGACTATGGATAGTTGTATTCATATAAGAGGCAGGAGGATGTACTCACATGGCTACCACTTTTGAAAAGCTCTCTTCCAATAAGGTCAAGCTCGGTTTCGTTGTCGAGGCCGCCAAGTTCGAAGAAGGCATCAAGATCGCTTATAAGAAGAACGTGAAGAACATCAGCATTCCCGGCTTCCGCAAGGGCAAGGCTCCCATGCAGGTGATCGAGAACTACTACGGCGCCGGCGTTTTCTATGAGGACGCTTTCGACGCAATCTTCCCCGAGATCTACCAGGCTGCTATCATCGAGCACGGCATCACTCCCGTTGATCGTCCCGAGCTGGATGTCGAGCAGATCGGCAAGGGCCAGGAACTGAAGTTCACCGTAGAAGTATTCGTAAAGCCCGACGTTGAGCTGGGCGAGTATAAGAACCTGGGCATCGCAAAGACCGTTGACGAAGTCACCGAAGACGACGTTATGGCCGATATCGAGCGCGCACGCGACCGCGCCGCCCGTTACACCGAGATCACCGAGCGTGCAGCCAAGCTGGACGACCAGGTGAACCTGGACTACGCCGGCTTCGTTGGCGAAGAGCAGTTCGAAGGCGGCACCGCACAGGGCCACGACCTGGTTCTGGGTTCCGGTCAGTTCATCCCCGGTTTCGAGGATCAGCTGGTTGGCGCAACCGTCGGCCAGGAGCTGGACGTGAAGGTAACCTTCCCCGAGCAGTATCACGCTGAGAACCTCGCAGGCAAGGAAGCCATCTTCAAGTGCAAGATCAACTCCATCCGCGAGAAGGAAATGCCCGAGCTGGACGACGATTTCGTGAAGGAAGCTTCCGAGACCGCCAATACCGTTGAAGAATACAAGGCCGAGATCCGCGAGAAGCTGGAGAAGCAGGCCGACCAGCGCGCCGAGAACGTTTTCGAGAACGACGTGCTGCAGAAGGTCGTTGAAGGCGCCAAGATCGACATCCCCGCAGCCATGATCGACGAGCAGGTCAACAACATGATCCGCGACATGGAAATGCGTCTGATGTACCAGGGCATGCGCCTGGACGATTACCTCAAGTACACCGGCCAGACCCGCGAGGATCTGTCCAAGATGTATAAGGACGAGGCAGAGCGCCGCGTTCGCACCCAGCTGGTTCTGGAAGAGATCCGCAAGGTCGAATCCATCGAAGCTGACGAAGCTGCCATCGACGAAGAGATGCAGAACTTCGCAGTCAACACCCGCAAGTCCCTGGAAGACTTCAAGGCCGGCCTGACCGAGGACGACAAGCAGTACTTCGCTGAGATCGCCGCTCTGACCAAGACCATGAAGTTCCTGAAGGACAACGCAAACTAATTCACATACCTGAAGAATATTCAGGAACAATCCGCACATAATTTCTGGGGTACGTTCATATCATACGATTTGAACGTGCCCTAGTTAATGGGAAATCGGAGGTGCGCCCATGAACCTTATGCCTTACGTCATAGAACAGACCAGCCGCGGCGAGCGTTCCTATGACATCTATTCCCGACTGCTCAAGGATCGCATAATATTCCTGGGCGGTGAGATCAACGACGACGTTGCCAACTCCATCGTCGCCCAGATGCTCTTCCTCGAGATGGAAGATCCCGATGCGGACATCCAGCTCTATATCAACAGCCCCGGCGGCGTGATCACCTCCGGTATGGCGATCTACGATACCATGCGCTATCTCAAGTGCGAGGTATCCACCCTGTGCATCGGCATGGCCGCCTCCATGGGCGCATTCCTGCTGAGCGCGGGCGCCAAGGGCAAGCGCAAGGCTCTGCCCCACGCCGAGATCATGATCCACCAGCCCTCCGGCGGCGCCCGAGGCCAGGCCACCGATATCGAGATCCAGGCCGAGCAGATCCTCAGGGTCAAGAAGACCATGAACCAGCTGCTCGCCGAGCACACCGGCCAGACCGTCCGCACCATCGCAAAGGATGTTGAGCGCG
>SVGK01000285.1 GCA_015056395.1 Clostridiales bacterium | reverse complement strand
CCCCATCTGTATACATCATTCAGTTCACGATCCTGAACCCCGCAGCCTTCAGCTTCCTGCGGATCTCCTCGATCTGTGCGAAGTCGCGGGTCTCCATGCCTATGGTCAGCATACAGCTGGTGATGGGCGTGGAGGGATCGCTGCTGCCGTGGTCCACGCGCACGACGTTCGCGCCGCATTCCGACACGATGCGCGCCACGCCCACCAGCTGGCCCGGCTTGTCCTCCAGCGCGATCTGCAGCGTCGCGTTGCGCCCTGCGGTGATCAGGCCGCGCGTGATCACGCGGGAGAGTATGTTCACGTCGATGTTGCCGCCGGAGACCAGGCACACGGCCTTCTTTCCCTCGATGGGGACCTTGTCGAAGAGCGCCGCCGCAACGCTGACCGCGCCAGCGCCCTCCGCGATGACCTTCTGCTTTTCGATCAGCGCCAGTATCGCCGCGGCGATCTCATCCTCGGTGACGGTCACGACGCGGTCGACATAGCGGCTGACCAGGTCGAAGGTGATGTCGCCGGGGTGCTTGACGGCGATGCCGTCCGCGAACGTGCGCACGGTCTCCAGCGTCACCGGCGCGCCCTGTTTCAGCGATTCCGCCATGCCCGGCGCATTCTCCGCCTGCACGCCGATCACCTGTACGTTGGGCGCAAGGGACTTGATCGCGAACGCGACGCCCGAGATCAGCCCGCCGCCGCCGATGGGCACGAACACCGTGTCCACGTCGGACAGCTGGTCCAGTATCTCAAGGCCTATCGTGCCCTGTCCCGCGATGACCTCCTCGTCGTTGAACGGGTGTATGAACGTCATGCCCGTCTCTTCCTGCAGCTTCACGGCGTGCTGGTAGGCATCGTCATACGCGCCCTTGACCAGGCACACTTCCGCGCCCAGGGCCTTCGTGGCCTCGACCTTCGATATGGGCGCGCCGTCCGGCATGCAGACGATGCTCTTTATGCCCATGCGCGTCGCCGCCAGCGCCACGCCCTGCGCGTGGTTGCCCGCGGAGCAGGCGATGATGCCCGCCGCGCGCTGAGCCTCGCCCAGCTGGCTTATCTTGTAATACGCGCCGCGCAGCTTGAAGCTGCCGGTCAGCTGCAGGTTCTCGGTCTTGAGCCATATGGACTTGCCGTCTTTGGAGAGGTTCGCCGCGTAGATCAGGTCCGTCTTGCGCGCGACGGGCTTGAGTATATAGGCGGCATGGTAGATCCTGTCGAGTGTGAGCATGGGTTTGCCTCCGATGAAGCGTGATCTTTCAGTCGTGTATCGCGTTTATGAACTGGCGCGCGGTCCTGCCGGACACGCCGCCGTGGCGTATCTCCCAGCGGTTGGAGAGCAGCTTGAGCTGTTCCTCGTCCATGTCGATGCCCTCCTGCTTCGCGAGCCCCAACACGATGTCGTGGTACTGCCTGCGGTCCGGCTGGTTGAAGTTGATGGCGCAGCCGAAGCGCGCCGCGAGGGAGAGGCGCTCTTCCAACGTATCGGAGCGGTGCACGTCGCCGTTGAACTCCATGTCGCTGCGGTCGTTCCACGTCTCGCGTATCAGGTGGCGCCGGTTGGATGTGGCCACGATCATCACATTGTCGGGCTTCGTCTCGAGCCCGCCTTCGATCACGGCCTTCAGGTACTTGTATTCGACCTCGTTCTCCTCAAAGGACAGGTCGTCCATGAACAGCACGAACTTGAGCGCGCGCTGCTTGATCGCGCCGATGACCTGGCTCAGCAGGCCGAACTGGTAGCGATCGAGCTCGATCATGCGTAGTCCCATGTCGCCGTATTCGTTCAGCAGCGCCTTGACGGAGGTCGACTTGCCCGTGCCCGCGTCGCCGTACAAAAGCATGTTGTTGCAGGGCTTTCCGGCCAGGAAGGCTTCGACGTTTTTGCGCATCTCCTGCTTCTGTATGTCGTAGCCGATCAGGTCGGAGAGCATCACCTTGTCCAGGTTGCGTATGGGCATGAATGAGAGCTGTCCGTTCGGCTGGTCCACGCGGAAGGCGAGGTTCATGCCGAAAAGGCCCACGCCCACGCGGCGGTAGTGTTCCGTGAGCCAGGCGTAGATCTCACGCGCGTCCTTCGCGTTTTCGATCACGCGGCTGAGCGCGCGCACGGACTGCGACACGCGTTTGAAGTACGCCTGCTCGCGCTTGGGTATCGACCTGTAATGCGTGAGCCTGGAGAGGCAGTCGATGCCCAGGTCGTCCTCCAGCGGCTTGAAGTCGAATGCGAAAAGCCGCCGGAAGACGGAGATGTCGTTGAGCACCAGCTCGCTCACGGTGCCTTCAGATGCGCCTGCGCCTTCGCAGGTCAGGCTGAAGGGATTCTCGCTGGTGATCAGTATGAACGAGAGCGTATCGTGCCAGAGGTTCTCGTCGAAGCCGTACAGCGTGCCTAGCTCGAGTATGCGAAGCACCTGGTCGTTGACGCGCCGTATCAGGCTGTAGCGGTCGAAGCCGCCCGCGGCCCAGTCGGCGTAGATCCCGGCGAGTCGAGAGAGTATGCTCTCGCCCGCGGGGTCGGCGTAGAGCAGCAGCTGTGTGGTTTCGCGGAACATAATGCCTCCCGTTTATTCGAGTATCGCGCCCTTGTCTGCGCTGGTGACCAGCTTGGCATAGCGGGCTAAGTAGCCTGTCTTGATCCTGGGCTCCGGGCACACCCACCTGGCGCGGCGTTCCGCCAGCACCTCGTCGGAGACCTTCAGCTCGATCGTGCAGTTGGGTATGTCTATGGCGATCAGGTCGCCCTCCTCGACCAGCGCGATCGTGCCGCCGGCCGCCGCCTCGGGGCTGACATGGCCGATCGAAGCGCCGCGCGTCGCGCCGGAGAAGCGTCCGTCGGTGATCAGCGCGACGCTCGAGCCCAGGCCCATGCCCACGATGGCGGAGGTGGGGTTCAGCATCTCGCGCATGCCGGGGCCGCCCTTGGGGCCCTCGTATCGTATGACCACGACGTCGCCGGGCACGATCTTCTTTGCGTATATGGCCGCGATGGCGTCGTCCTCGGAATCGAACACGCGCGCCGGGCCCTCGTGCACCATCATCTCGGCGGCGACGGCGGACTGCTTGACCACGCAGCCGTCCTTGGCCAGGTTGCCCTTGAGCACGGCGATGCCGCCGGAGGTGGAATAGGGCTGGTCGATGGGGCGTATGATGGAGGTGTCGAGGTTTTCCACGCCCTCCAGGTTCTCCGCGATGGTCTTGCAGGTGCAGGTCATGAGGCTCGTGTCCAGCAGGCCCTTTTTGGTCAGCTCCTTCATCACGGCCAGCACGCCGCCCGCGCGCTCGAGGTCTTCCATGAACGTGTCGCCCGCGGGCGCCAGGTGGCACAGGTTGGGTGTGTTGGCCGATATGCGGTTGGCCTCGTCCAGGTCGATCGTGACGCCCGCCTCATGCGCTATGGCGGGCAGGTGCAGCATGGTGTTCGTGGAGCAGCCCAGCGCCATGTCCACAGTCTCCGCGTTGTGGAACGCCGCGGGGGTCATGATGTCGCGGGGGCGTATGTTCCTGCGCACGAGCTCCATGACCTGCATACCGGCTTTCTTGGCCAGGC
>SVGK01000036.1 GCA_015056395.1 Clostridiales bacterium | reverse complement strand
GTCCGCGGCCGCTACGGTCATGCCCATGCGCGGGCGCACGACCACGCCAGTGTCGATGATCTGGTCCACGAACGCTACCACGGCGTTGATGGGTATGCAGAAGCCCAGCCCTTCATACACGGTGTCGTAGCTGTACATGTACTTGAGCGTAGGTATGCCCACGAGCTCGCCCTTGGCGTTGAGCAGCGCGCCGCCGGAGTTGCCCACGTTGATGGCGGCGTCGGTCTGTATCACGTTTACGGAGCGGCTGAAGTTGCCCGCCTCGGCGGAGCGCTCCACGCCGGATATGATGCCCGCGGTGACGGTGGAATACAGCGTCTCTTCGGAGGAGCCGGGGTTGCCGATCACGATGGCCAGCTCGCCGATCTGCAGCGCGTCGGAATCGCCGATCGGTATGGGGGAGACGCCCTCAGGTACGGGGTCCTTGAACTCCAGCACGGCGATGTCCGTGCCGTCGTCATAGCCCACCACCGTGGCCTCCATCTCCGTGCCGTCCAGCCAGCGCAGCGTGAACTCGTCCGCCTCGCCGACCACGTGGTAGTTGGTCAGTATGTAGCCGCCGTCGCCTTCGGCCTTCGTCCTGATGAAGCAGCCGGAGCCCGCGCCTATCGGCGTGACGGACGCTTCGCGCGTGACGGAGTCCCAGTTTTCGACCGAGCAGGTCACGTCCACCACGGAGGGGCGCACGCGCTGCGCGATGCCGGGGATCGGGTTCGCGGGGGAGTAGATGGCGTCGTAGCCGACGGTCTCGTCGGCGGGTTGCTGTTCGGCCTGTTCGGCACAGGCGGCCGTGAGCGCCATCATGGCGATCAGGAGCATGGAAAGTATCCGCTTCATCATATTGACCTCTCTCTTTTGTTTTCTGTCATGTCGTCATTATACCGATATGATGGGGCTTTGATATGACGCTACCGTGAAGTTTGTGATAGCATCGTGACCGTACGGGCGTTCACTTCTTGATGAACTTGTTGTAGTCCGAGAATATGAAGCACTGAAGCTCGGGCCCGGCGATGCCGTCCGGGCTTTCATAACCCATGGCGTACTGCACGGAGATGACGGCGTTCTGCGTGTTCTCGTCGAACGTGCCCACGGTCGCCTCGACGTCCTCCGTGGTCATGTAGCCCAGCGTCCATAGCTGCCACTGCAGGTTCGCGACCTCCTCGCCGGCGTCGCCCTGCTTGAGCAGCGTGAAGTTCTGCGTGGCGTTGAACATTTTGTACTTGCTCGCCGGCGCGGCGCGCGTCATCAGGTACTTGACCATGCTGTCCGTGGCTTCGCCCGTCTGCGCGACGCCGACGGCCGCCTGGAACGCAGCCACGGCCTGGCGCGTCTCGTCGTCATAAAGGCCGTTCTCGGTGCAGGCGTAGCCCAGGTCGTTCAGGCGCGCCTGTAGCGCGGTGACCCTGTCACCGGCGTCGTTCAGCTTGAGCGTCGGGTATTCGTATATATCGGGCTCGGGCGTGACGAGTTCGTCGGAGGGCTCTACCGTGGGCGTGGGCGCGGGCGTATCGGTCGGCTGCGCGGCGTTCGGCGTGACGCCGGCCGCGGCGTCCGCATAGCTCAGCGCCTCCGCGGAATAGAGCAGCGCCTGCACGCTGCCGGTGGCGATGCCCGTCTCCTCAAGGCCGTTCATGCGTTCGAATATCCTGACCGCGCCCGCCGTCTCCTCGCCATAGGAGCCGGTCGCCTCGCCGTTGGCATAGCCCAGTTGTATGAGCCTTGTCTGAAGCGACCGCACGTTCTCGCCCTCGCTGCCGAGCGAAAGGTCCGGATACAGCGACCGGTCCTCCGTCAGGTCTTCGCCGGACGCCGGCGCGCTGTCGGACATGAGCAGGTTCTGAAGCGACGTGTCCAGCACGCCCGTGACCGCCCGGCCGCAGGTCTCCTCAAAGGACATCACGGCCGCCTGCGTCTCGGCGTCGAACACGCCCGTGGCGGGACCGGCCATATAGCCCAAGTCGATCAGACGGTTCTGCATGCGCATGACCTGCGTGCCGACGTTGCCCAGCACCAACGTCGCGTAGTTCATCGTCGTCGTGGCGGCCTCGGCCGTCGCGCCCGGCGTGTAGGGGATGGCCGTGTCGGCGTAGAGTTCCTTCTGCAGGGCGATATAGGCCACGGTCTGCGGGCGCAGCCCGTAGGCCTCGGAGAACAGGGACACCGCCTGTTCCGTCTCTTCATCATAGACGCCGGTCAGCTCGCGTATGGGGTAGCCCAGCTCCTTCAGGCGGTGCTGCAGCGCGTAGACCTGGCTTCCGACCGCGCCGCGCTGCAGCGTGGTGTACTGCGCGGTGACGGCGGAGTCGTAGGCGTCCGATCCGTACACGGGCGCATCCTCGGCGAACAGCCGCGCCTGGAACGCGGGCGTGGCGATGCCCGTCTGCATGACGCCGTAGGTCTGCTCGAAGCGCTTGACCGCCGCTTCGGTGGCGATGTCGAACACGCCCGAGGCGTCGCCCGTGTAGTAGCCCAGCGCGCGCAGGCGCTCCTGCATGGCGCTGACGCTGGGGTTGCTGTCGCCCAGCGAGAGCGACGTATAGCCGCTGGTGTCCAGCTGCGACTGCGACACGTTGCGGCTGAACAGCGAGTTGTCGTTCACCGTGACGCCGCCGTTCTGGTCTATGACGACCTGCTCCGGCACGTTCAGATAGTCCGGTAGCGGCGTCGTGGTGGCGTAGGGGATGTTGATATCCACGCTGAAATCGGCGTTTCCGGACAGTATCGTCTCGTCGACGCGGCCGCAGCCCGCCAGCAGGCAGGCCGCGCCGGTCAGCGTGACGATGGTCAGCCCCGATCTCCATTTATGCATATAAAGTCCTCCGTTCTGGATGGGGATTAGACGAAAGGCGCGACCCGTTTGTTCATGTGCGTCACAGGGATGTCTCCACGGCGTAGATGCGCACGTCGTCATCGTCGAACACGCACGGGAGGTTTTCGGAAAACCACGCCTCGTCCACGGCGAAATTGGTCCGCTCGTGGCTGGATATGTAGACATAATCCACGCCGTACTGTTCGAACAGCGCCTCGCTTTCCGCGGGCGCCTCCAGCATGCTGCGCGCCGCGGACTGCTGCGCGTAGTAGTCCAGGCCGTGGAAGTAGAGGTAGCTTCCCGTGCCGCAGACGATGTAGCGGCCCGTCAGCGCGGCGACGGCGTTGCAGTGCTGCTGTCCCGTCAGGAACATCGCGTCGGGATCCGTATCCTGTCGTATGAACGCTGCGGCGCGCACCTCGCTTGCCCCGAACAGCTGGTAGTCCGATATGACCTCGCGCGCGATCGAGAGGCTGCCCGACACGAGGCACGCGGCCGCCGTCAGCGCGGCGAGCAGCCAGCGCCCTCTGACCCCGCGCAGCTTTTGCCAAAGCTCGACGGCGTAGCATCCCAGCGCGGGCGTCATGACCATGTAGGCCACGTAGAACAGCTTGTTGTTGTCGTATTCGTTCGGCTGGAACTGTATCGTCTCGGCGATCACATATATGGCCAGCGCGCCCAGCGCCAGCATGCGCCTGCGGCTTCCCTTCGGACAACTGAGCGCCGCGGGGACCAGCGCTATGTAGGGAAGGCCCACATTCTTGATCCAGAACCAGAAGTATCCGTCGATCAGGCGGCCGTCGCCGCGATTGTTGACCCAGTTGAAGCGGAACCCGAGCGAGCCGCCGCCAAGCGTCTGCGGCATCGACCAGGTGAGCAGCTGCGGCGCGGCCAGCACCAATGCGATCGCGCCGTAGCACAGGTAGCGCGTCAGGTGCTCGCGGCGCGTCATGTCGCCGGGGCGCACGAGGGAGTGTGCCATGAACGCCGCGGAGATGATCCCCAGCGCCAGGAACGAGTGCGTGTGTATCATGCACATCGCGCCGCCCCAAAGCCCCAGTATGACGAACGGCCTGACGCCGCGCGTCCTGACCGCCGTGACCAGCTGATACAGCGCCGGCAGCAGCGCCATCCAGCCGGTCAGCAGCGTGCGCTGCGGCACCATCATGTCGCAGATGACGTTGACCCAGCGCAGGTTCAGGTCAGGCTGGTTCGTGGGCGTCTTGTAAAAGCCCGTGAACACCGCCTCCAACGCGGAGGGATCCTTCATCACGCCGTCGAACGTGTACATGAAGCCCAGGCCGCCGTTCACGAAGAACAGCAGGAAGGACACGACCACCGCGCCGGGTGAACGGGTGAGCTCCCAGGAAAACAGCAGGAAGCCCAGATACACGATGAGCATCATGATCGTGCCGGTGATGATGAAGCCCTGCGCAAGGTCCGTGCCGAACAGCAGCATGGAGGTCACCATGCTGTCGCCCAGGAAGGGATAGCCCAGCAGCGTGCCCTTCAGTATCGAGTAATCCGGCGGGAACGGCGCGTTCTGGAGCGACGTCGCGATGCCCAGATGCAGGCAGAGGTCGCCGTAGGTGGACTGGCCCACGTGCAGCGCTCCGTCCACGGGCCTGAGCGTGTGCGTGTACTGGAGCCATGCGCTCAGCACGAAGAATGGCACGAGCGCGCCGAGCAGCACGGGAAGCGGCATGCCGCACGAGAACGGCGCGCGCTTGCCCCTGAACGAAAGCTGGCAACCGGCCGCGGCGCATAACGCAGCGCCCAGCCCGACCAGCTGCGCCGCGCGCGTGAAGTCAAGCGCGAAGGCCGCAAGCGCGGGCAGCCACATCATCATGATGAAGCCCAGCGCGAGCCCGAGCCAGGCGCGCACGATCCCGGCGTGCGCACGGAACAGCGCGTCCGCGGCGATCACGCCGCAGCAAAGAAAGCCCGCAAGCAGCAGTATGCCACCCATCGTGTCCCTCCCGGTCCGAAGGCGGACCGCCCCCGTCCGGGGCGCGTCACGCCGAATGCGATTTTACCACCTATCTATTATATCACTCCGTTGCTAAGTTGTATGGTAGTAAAGAGGTGCATGAATGTGACCTTTTCTGGAAATATATTTCAAAAATAATACGATAATGTTCTGAAACAGCAAATTACCTTGCGTTCGAATTAGTTTTGAAGTATAATCAGATAGTCTATGAATGCCTTATCGGACTGGGGGAAGCGTACGTGAACAAACGTGTATTGACGGCGGCTGTCGCGCTCATCGCTGTACTGGCGATGGCTATCTGTGCCTATGCAGAGGGGACCATATCCACACAGCTATTGATGCGCGTTTCAAGGATGACACAGTCGGCTGTGGTCGACATCGGCGAAGACCTCTCCATGGAGGTCAACATCGAAGGCGCCGCGCCCGCGTCCTATCAGTGGTATTACAACGACACGCCCATAGACGGCGCGAACCAGAAGGTCTACAACATCGTCAACGCAAAGCCGGCGGACTCGGGCATTTATCGCCTGGACGCCTTCGATGCGGACGGCAAGATGTTGGTCAGCATGGACATCAACGCGCGCGTGCTGGATCCGGAAGTGCCCAAGGCGGGCGACCGGACGCTGCCCCTGCCGCTGGTCGGCGGCGCGATGGCTGCAGCCGGCGCGGTGCTTCTGTACATGCGCAGAAGGGAAACGACCGTCTGATAAGGCGATTTGAAATGGCGACCGGCAGAAATGTCGGTCGTTTTTTTGAAACGGAGGATCGAGATTGAAATCATTTGAATTCGAACTGCTGCATGTAGACAAACGCACGGGCGCGCGCCGCGGCCGCCTGCACACGCCGCACGGCATTATCGAGACGCCCGTGTTCATGCCCGTGGGCACGCAGGCTTCGGTCAAGACCATGTCGCCGGACGAGCTCAAGGACGTGGGCGCGCAGATTATACTTTCGAACACCTATCATTTGCACCTGCGCCCCGGC
Organism: Clostridiales bacterium; assembly: GCA_015056395.1. Lineage (GTDB taxonomy): Bacteria > Bacillota > Clostridia > Christensenellales > Aristaeellaceae > Faecivicinus. The sequence goes on along the minus strand of SVGK01000036.1, from coordinate 9,911 downwards.
GAGGAGCTGGTGCGCCGCGCGGGCGGCCTGCACACGTTCATGCACTGGGACAGGCCGATACTCACGGACAGCGGCGGGTTCCAGGTGTTCTCGCTGGCGGACCTGCGCAAGGTCGAGGAGCGCGGCGTGGAGTTCCGCTCGCATCTGGACGGCAGCAAGCAGTTCATAGGGCCGGAGGAATCCATCGCGATACAGCAGGCGCTGGGCTCGGACATCATGATGCAGTTCGACGAATGCTCGCCCTATCCGTGCGACTATGACCGCGCAAAGAAGGCCATGCACCGCACGCTCAGGTGGCTCGAACGCTGCATGAAGGCCTGGACGTCCGAGGACCAGGCGCTGTTCGGCATCGTACAGGGGGCATTCTATGCGGACCTGCGCGTGGAATGCGCCAAGGAGATGGCAAAGCTGGACCTGCCCGGCTTTGGCATAGGCGGCCTTTCCGTGGGCGAGCCCAAGGAGGTCATGTACGACATGCTCGAACGCATGATGCCCTATATGCCGGAGGGCAAGCCGCGCTATCTTATGGGCGTAGGTTCGCCTGACTGCCTGATCGAGGGCGTGCTGCGCGGCGTGGACATGTTCGACTGCGTGCTGGCCACGCGCGTGGCGCGCAACGGCACGGTGTTCACGCATGACGGAAGGCTGGTCGTGCGCAACGCGAAGTATGCCGAGGACTTCACGCCGCTGGATCCCGACTGCGGCTGCTATGCGTGCAGGAACTTCACGCGCGGGTACATACGCCATCTGTTCAAGGCGGGGGAGATACTGGCGCTGAGGCTCAACTCCATACACAATATATACTTCCTCACGCACATGATGGAGGAGATGCGTTCCGCCATAGAGCAGGATGCGCTGACGGACTGGGCGGAGAGCTTCTACGCCCGCCACGGCCGTGGAAACTGGTGACAGGCGGGGAAGGAGAACGTGCGTTGACGGACGATGAACGCAGCCGCATGCCTGCTTTGATCTCATGAGGCCATTGTGATCATGCAGATCGACCGATCACTGCAAGAAGGCAGATTCCTAAAGCCGAGTGGCCATTGATTCTTAATTCTGAATTCCTAATTCTGAATTATTCCGGAGGTATTCTCATGACCCATCTCAAAGACATGACCATAAACGAACTGGTCCGCCCGGAAGGCTATGACTGCAGCTGCGGGCGGCACCACGCCTGCCCCCTGCAGTACCTTGAGATCGCGCGCGGTGCTGTGGCGCACGTGGCGGACATGGTGCGCGCAATGGGCAAGGCGAAGCCCTTCGTGATCGCGGACGCCAACACGTGGGCGGCGGCGGGCGAGACGGTCGACCGCGTGCTCACCGAGCAGGGCGTCGAACACGTGTGCTATGTGATACCCGGCGAGCGTATCGCGCCCGCGGAGTGGGAGGTCGGCTCGTGCATCATGCACTTCGATCCCACGTGCGACATGATACTGGCCGTGGGCAGCGGCGTCGTCAACGATACCGGCAAGGTGCTGGCCCACGCGCTCAGGATACCCTCGGCCGTGGTCGGCACGGCCCCTTCCATGGACGGCTATGCTTCGAACTCCTCGTCCATGGAGATGAACCACGTAAAGGTGTCGCTCTATAACCACGCGCCGGTGGGCATACTGCTCGACACGGAGATACTTGCAAAGGCGCCCATGCGCATGCTGCAGGCGGGACTGGGCGACATGGTCGCAAAGTACGTGGCGCTGTGTGAGTGGCGCATATCGCACATCGTGACCGGAGATTTCTACTGCGAGGAGATCGCCGACCTGATGCGCGCGGCGCTCAGGCGCATCGTGGACGCGTCGGACGGCATCGCCCGGCGCGACCCGGACGCCATAGGCATGATCGCCGAAGGGCTCGTGCTGGCGGGCGTCGCCATGGCGTACGCCGAGATATCGCGCCCGGCTTCGGGCCTGGAGCACTACTTCTCGCACATGTGGGAGATGCAGGCGCTGGAGCGCGGCGTGCCCTACGACCTGCACGGCATACAGGTGGGCGTGGGGACCCTCCTCACGATGAAGATCTACAGCCAGATCGTGAAGCGCACGCCCGACACCGAAGCGGCGCTACAACATATGCGCGCGTTCTCGCAGCCGGAATGGGAGGAGCAGGTCCGGCGCATATTCGGGAAGACGGCGGACGAGGTGTTCGCCATAGAGAGAAAGGCGAACAAGAACGATCCGGCAAAGCACGCTGCGCGCCTTGAGAGGATCGCCGCCCACTGGCAGGAGATACTGGACATCATCGCCCAGGAGCTGCCGGCGTACGACTTCCTTTATGCCACGATGGCGAAGACGGGCATGCCGCTCAGGCCCTCTGATCTGGGGCTTCCTATCAGCGATGTGGTCGACGCGTTCCTGGGCTCGCGCGACCTGCGCGACAAGTACCTGACGAGCTCCATGCTGTGGGACCTCGGCTGGACGGACGATTTCGCAAAGTACTTGTCCGAAGTGGCGGAGGTGTGACATGACGCGCTGTGCGGTCGGCATAGACTTCGGCACGCTGTCGGCGCGCGCCGTGGTAGCGGAGATCGGCACGGGACGCATACTTGCGGACCATGCCGTGGACTACCCGCACGGCGTGATGGACGCCGCGCTGCCGGACGGCACGCGGCTCAGGCCCGACTGGGCGCTGCAGGACCCCATGGATTACCGAACGTGCCTGTTCGAGTCGGTCGCGCAGGCCGTGAAGCGCGCGGGCGTACGGCCCGAGGACGTGGTCGGCCTGGGACTCGACGTCACGTCGAGCACCGTGCTGCCCGTGGACAAAGAGGGTGTGCCGCTCTGTACGAAGGCGGTGTTCCGTTCGGATCCCTATGCGTGGATGATGCCCTGGAAGCACCACGGCGCGACGGCCTATGCCGAGCGCATGCAGCGCGCCGCGGAGGCGTTCGACCCGGACTTCCTCCGGCGCTACGGGGGCAGGATATCGTCGGAATGGATGCTCCCGAAGCTCTGGCAGGTCGCGGAGGAGGCGCCGCGCGTGTTCGATGCGGCGGACAGGTACGTCGAGGCGGGCGACTGGCTGGTATACTGCCTGACGGGGCGCTATGCACCTTCGCGCGCGATGGCTGGCTACAAGGCCTTTGCACAGCCCGGCAGGCCGTGGCCGGACAGGGCGTTTCTGAAGGCGGTCAGCCCGAGGCTTGAGGCGCTTGCAGACAAGCTGCCCCGCGAGACTTTCCTGATGGGCGAACGTGCGGGCGGGCTCACGGCGCAGGCGGCCGAGGCGACGGGACTTTTGCCCGGTACGCCCGTGGCCGTGGCGAACATCGACGCGCACGTCTCCATGCCGGCCATCGGCACGGCGGCGCCTGGCAGCCTGCTCATGATCATGGGGACGTCGACCTGCCACATACTGGTGAGTGGCACGGAGAAGCCCATACCCGGCATATCGGGCGTGGTGAAGGACGGCGTGTTTCCCGGCTCGTATGGCTATGAGGCGGGGCAGAGCTGCTGCGGCGACCACTTCAAGTGGATGTTCGAGAACGCGCTTTCGGAGGAGGTCTGCCGCGAGGCGCGGGAGAAGGGCGTGGACGTTCACGCGCTGCTGACCGAACGCGCGGCCCGGCTGCGCCCGGGAGAGAGCGGCCTGCTCGCGCTGGACTGGTGGAACGGCAACCGCTCCATACTGACGGACATGGAGCTCTCCGGGCTGATGATAGGCATGACGCTTTCGACCAGACCTGAGGAGATCTATCGCGCGCTGATCGAAGCCACGGCCTACGGCTCCCGCGTGATCGTCGAAAACTTCGAACAGAACGGCATACCTGTAAAGCAGATATACGCCTGCGGCGGCATCGCGCGCAAGAACGGCCTGATGATGCAGATCTATGCGGACGTGCTGGGCCGTTCCATCGGCGTTGCGCGCGCTTCACAGGCGCCGGCGCTGGGCAGCGCCATTTTCGGCGCTGTGGCGGCGGGAGGCGCGTGCGGCGGATACGACACGATCGACGAGGCGGTTGCCGCGATGGGCGGCGTCGAAGATACAGTGTACGCCCCCGATCCGTCTGCCCGTAGGATCTATGAAGGGCTCTACGGGGACTATCTCAAACTGCACGATCTGTTCGGACGCAGCGGCAGCGACGTGATGCACAGGCTGCGCCGTCTGCGCAACGCCGTCAGGACGGAAGGGGAGTGAACGCCGCATGCCGAAGAGCGCGAACCAGAAGATGAAGCTATTGTACCTGGCCGACATGTTGCGCCGGGAATCGGACGAGGAGAACCCGCTCACCGTGAAGGACATCACGGCGCGGCTCGAGGCTGCGGGCATACCCGTGGAGCGCAAGACGGTCTATGACGACATATCGACGCTCGAGCAGTACGGCATGGACATCATAAAGGAGCGCCGCGGACGTGAGACCGTCTACTGGCTGGGCGCGAGGGCGTTCGAACTTTCTGAGGTCAAGCTGCTGGTGGACTCGGTGCAGGCGTCGCGCTTCATCACGGAGAAGAAGTCGCGCGAGCTGATCACGAAGCTCGAAGGCCTGACGAGCAGGGCCCAGGCGAAGCAGCTGCGCAGGCAGGTCGTGCTCACCGGGCGCGTCAAGGCGGACAATGAGTCGATCTACTACGGCGTGGACGCCATACACCAGGCCATCAACGGGGACAGGCAGGTGCGCTTCCGCTACTTCAGCTGGGACCGCAACGGACGGCGGCACGCGCGCAGGAACGGTGAGTGGTATGTCGTGAGCCCGTGGGCGCTCATGTGGATGGACGAGAACTACTACCTTGTGACCTATGCCGCCGCGACGGACGACATCCGCCACTACCGCGTGGACAAGATGACGGCCATCGAGGTGCTCGACGAGCCGCGCCTGGGCGGGCAGCGCTTCAAGGAGTTCGACATGGCGCGTTACGCGCGCGGCCTGTTCGGCATGTTCGGCGGCGAGATGGTGCGCGTCACGATCGAGGCGAGGAACGACATGGCCAACGTGCTGATCGACCGCTTCGGGCGCGACATCTGGATCGACCCGATCGACAAGGAGCGTTTTTCCGCGAAGGTCGAGGTCGCCATGAGTGACCAGTTCCTGTGCTGGATCATCGCGCTGGGAGAGGACGTGCGGCTGGTCGGGCCGCAGTCCGCCGTGGCGCGCATGCAGGAGATCATGCGCAGGCTGCAGCGGCAGTACGAGGAATGAGATTTAACGTTCCAAACATTGCATTGCCTGGGAGAATATGTTAAACTGTCATTGTTGCCGAAGTGATGGAATGGCAGACGTGACGGACTCAAAATCCGTTGGTAGCGATACCGTGTGGGTTCGAGTCCCACCTTCGGCACCAGCTGCGATGGACTCCAACCCTGAAAACGGGCTGGAGTTTTTTGATACGATGTAACTATTCATCGTACTCCAGCTGACTTCCGGGGAGGTATCGGAGGGGCAGAGCCCCTCTGATCTTTGATCGGCCCCGGCGGCATGTACGTCGGGGTGGGCCTGGCGGGGGAGCTTGCTCCCCCGTCCGAAGTAACTATTCAGTCGCAGACTGAATAGTTACGATACGATCATCATTGACGGAGATGACCTTTACATGACGCTCAGAGAGAAGGCAGAGCTGGCGCAGCGCGCGGCGCGCGAGGCTGCGCAGATGCTCGAACATCACGGCACGCTGCACATAAGGACAAAGGCCGAGAACGACTTCGTGACAGAGTGCGACCTGGCCAGCGAGACGATGATACGCGACGCGCTGCTGGGCGCGTGTCCCGAGGACGTGTTCTACGGCGAGGAGACGGGCGGCGACCTGAAGGCGCAGGGCGTTTGGATCGTCGATCCCATCGACGGGACCGTCAATTTCATGCGCGGACAGCGCCTCTATACGATCTCCATCGCCTATAGGCTGAAGGGCGAGATGGCCGTGGGCGTGGTCTACTGCCCCGGTACGGACGAGATGTTCGTGGGCGTGCGGGGCGAGGGCGCGACGCTGAACGGCAGGCCCATACGCGTGTCGGACATCGCGGACGCGAAGCGCGCGATCGTGCACATAGGCTTCGGGCACAGGAACGCCCGGCATTTGGCGGAGACAGAGGCCGTGCTCTTCCCGCTGATACGTGCCATAAGCGACCTGCGGCGCTCCGGGTCGGCCGCTTACGACGTGTGCTCAGTCGCGGCCGGGCGCGCGGAGGCGTTCATAGAGCAGGGGCTGGGCATATACGACTACGCGGCGGGTCTGGTCATACTCGAAGAGGCCGGCGGCCGCATGGATGGCTGGCATCCCGGCGAGGACCCCGTCGCCACGGGTTCGCTGCTGGCGGGCAACGGTGTGTTGAACGGAACGATACAGACGCTGATCAATCCCTGAGGAGGGCCGAATATGAAGACACTGTACTTGGAACTGAACATGGGCGCCGCGGGCGACATGCTCTCCGCCGCGCTGCTTGAACTGCTGCCAGACCCCAAGCCCTTCGTGGAAAAAATGAACGCGCTCGGACTCGAAGGAGTGCGCGTGGAAGCGCAGCCCGCCGTCAAGTGCGGCGTGACAGGCACGCACGTGCGCGTGACCGTGCACGGCGAGGAGGAGCTCTCGCACGACGAACACGAGCATCATCACGAGCACGAGCATGACCATGAGCATCATCATGATCATGAGCACGAGCACCATCACGACCATGAGCATGACCATGAGCATCATCACGACCATGAGCATGACCACGACCACGATCATGAGCACCATCATGACCATGAGCATGACCACGACCACGACCATGACCACGGGCACCATCATCACCATCATGCCTCCATGGCGGACATCATGGCCGTGATCGACGGGCTGGACGTATCCGACCGCGTGAAGGCGGACGCGAAGGCCGTGTACGGCCTGATCGCCGAGGCGGAGAGCCACGTGCACGGCACGACCGTGGACCAGATACACTTCCACGAGGTCGGCACGATGGACGCCGTGGCGGACGTGCTGTTCGTGTGCCTGCTCATGGAGGCCATAGCGCCGGACCAGGTCGTCGCCTCGCCGGTGCACGTGGGAAGCGGCCAGGTGCGCTGCATGCACGGCATACTGCCCGTGCCCGCCCCCGCCACGGCGCACATACTCACGGGCATACCGACCTACGGAGGACAGGTCAGGGGAGAACTCTGCACGCCCACGGGCGCGGCGCTGCTCAAACATTTCGTGACGCGCTTCGGCGACAGGCCCGTCATGTCCACGGAGAAGATCGGCTACGGCATGGGGCAGAAGGACTTCGAGCGTGCGAACTGCGTGCGCGCCTTCCTGGGCGAGAGCGCGGGCGCGCGCGAGGAGATCACGCGCCTTGAGTGCAACCTGGACGACATAACCGGCGAGGACATCGCGTTTGCGATGGAGCGCCTGTTCGAGGCCGGCGCGCGCGACGTGTATACGCAGCCCATAGGCATGAAGAAGAGCCGCCCGGGCGTGCTGCTGAGCGTGATCGCGCTGCCGCAGGACGCCGACAGGCTGGCGGGCGTCATGATGAAGCACACCACGACGCTTGGCATACGCCGCCAGGACATGAGCCGCTACGCGCTGGAGCGTTCCGTCGAACAGGTCGATACGCCCTTCGGCTCGATGCGCGTCAAGACGGCGCGCGGCATGGGCGTCGAGAAAACAAAGTACGAATATGAGGATCTCGCGGCCGTCGCAAAGGAGCGCGGCATGACGCTTGCCGCGGTCCGCGCCGAGCTCGGCGAAGAGTAAGCCGTTGTGATATGTGAAGGCCCCGCCGTCGTCATGGCAGGGCCTTCGCGCATCCTTCGGCCGCTTGCGCGCCCTCGCGGTACGCCTTCGGGCCGGCGCCGTATCGCTTCTTGAAGGCTTTGGAGAACACGAGCTGGTCGTTGTAGCCGGTCAGCCCCGCGATCTCCTTCACGGGCAGCGCCGTGTTCACGAGCAGCGCCGCCGCCTGGCGCAGGCGGCATTCGATCAGGCATTGCTGTACGGACATGTTGAGTTCGTTTCGAAAGGCGCGGTTCAGCCGGGCGCGGGAGACGCCGACCTGCGCGGCGATGTCCTCCACGCCCGTGTCCGCGCGCATGTACATCTCCCTGATGCAGTTCTGGCCCAGCTGCGCGTACATGGCGTCGCTCGAGACCGCGGAGGCGGGGCGAGACATGCCGTTCAGGCGTTCGTTCGCGCGCGCGAGCAGCGCAAACACCCTGACCATGCAGGACTCGCGCAGCAGCACGTCGGAATCGGCGGCGGACTTGTGATCCATGATCTCGCGTATGCACGAGAGCACGTCGTCCGTCTCTTCCAGCGGGAGCACCAGACGGCCCTTTGAAAAGCCGCACAGCCTGACCATGGTCTCCGCACGCACGCCCCTGAAGCCCATCCAGGCGTAGGACCAGGGATCGTTGCGCTCCGAGCCGTATACGATGCTCTCGCCCGGGCGTATCAGGAACATCTGCCCCGCGCGTACCGGCCACGTGCTGCCATTGACCGAGTAGAAGCCCGCGCCGCGCAGCACGAAGTGTATGATGTATTCCGTGCGCGGGTCCGATATGATGTGGAAGGGCCTGCAGTCCTCCAGGCCGACCTGTACGAGCATCAGCTCGTTCGACGTCTCTTCGAGGCCGGACAGCACCTGATAGTTGCTTTCGCTGAAGAAGGCCGTGCTGCGCATGACATGGACCTCCGTTCCCTATGATCTTTGTTGTGTACGATTATAACATATCCGCGCCGATATTGCCATACCAACATTCACATATGATGGTCCTATTGAGACATTTACATTTGCCGTCGTTCTGGGGCATAATAGCTTCAACGGAAAGGAAAACAAGGAGGCAAAAGCACATGTTCGAAACGATACTTCGCACGCCGGATCTGGTCATGGTCGAAAGGGCGCAGGCGATGCCCGACGCCGCCTCGCCCGAGGTATTCAGGCTGAACGATGTCGCCGTGGCGACCGAAACACGGGACGGCGCGCTCGCGGTCCGCTTGACGGCCTCCGACACGCCCGTGTCGAAGGTGCGCCTGCGCTGGCACTTCGCGCGGAAGCTCTCAGGCCAGGTGCTGGGCGATGCGTGGGAGCGCGCCTATGGCGACCTCGAATGGAAGAACATCACGCCGTGGCAGACGCTTCCGTGGTATGCGCTGGTGACCGACGGCGGCGCGACGGCCGGCTACGGCGTCAAGGTGCGGCCCGGCGCGATATGCTCGTGGCAGATCGACCCGGAGGGCATCACGCTGTGGCTCGACGTGCGTTCGGGCGGCGTCGGCGTACGGCTGGACGGGCGCACGCTTGCCGCGGCGGAGGTCGTCTCTGAGGTCTATGAGGGCATGTCCGCGTTCGAGGCGACGCAGGCCTTCTGCAGGCGCATGTGCACCGATCCCATACTTCCGACGAAGCCGGTCTACGGCGCCAACAACTGGTACTACGCCTACGGGCGCAGCTCCGCCGAAGACGTGCTGGCGGACGCGGCATACATCTCGAGCCTCACGCAGGGCGTCGAGAATCGCCCCTACATGGTGATCGACGACTGCTGGCAGGTCGGGCGCTACCATGCGGACGGCACATATGAGGATATCTACAACGGAGGCCCCTGGGTGCCCAACGACAGGTTCGGCGAAATGGCCGCGCTGGCGGAGGGCATCGTCGAAAGGGGCGCGATCCCGGGCATATGGGTGCGCCTTCTGCAGGACGACCTGAGCGACCTGCCGGATGCGTGGAAGCTCCCGTCGGGCGGATTGGATCCCTCCGTGCCGGAGGTACTTGAGCTGGTGCGCGAGACGGTCGACCGCATAGGGCGGTGGGGCTTCAAGCTGCTGAAGCACGATTTCTCGACCTATGACATATTCGGCCGCTGGGGCTGGGAGATGGAATGCGAGATGGCCCGGGACGGCTGGCGCTTTGCGGACACGTCGCGCACGACGGCCGAGATCATCATAGGCCTCTACACCGCGATACTCGAGGCGGCGAAGCCCTATGGCATGCTCGTGCTCGGCTGCAACACGATA
>SVGK01000035.1 GCA_015056395.1 Clostridiales bacterium | reverse complement strand
GTCGCTTGAGCAGATGGGCTTCGAGATCGAGGCCAGCCACCACGAGGTGGCCGCCGGCCAGCATGAGATCGACTTCAAGTACGCCGACGCGCTGACCGCCGCGGACAACATCATGACCTTCAAGCTGGCAGTCAAGACGCTGGCGCAGAAGAACGGCCTGCACGCCACGTTCATGCCCAAGCCCGTGTTCGGCATAAACGGCTCCGGCATGCACACCAACATGAGCCTGTTCAAAGATGGAAAAAACGCATTCGCGGATCCCGCCGACCCGCGCGGCCTGAGCAGGGAGGCGTATTCGTTCATCGCGGGCATACTGGCGCACGTGCGCGGCATGGCCGCCGTCACCAACCCGCTGGTCAACAGCTACAAGCGCCTGGTGCCCGGCTATGAGGCGCCCTGCTACCTGGCGTGGTCCGCGAGCAACCGCTCCGCGCTGATACGCATACCCGCGGCGCGCGGACAGGCCACGCGCGTGGAGCTTCGCTGCCCCGACCCCAGCTGCAACCCGTACCTGAACATGGCGGTCTGCCTGGCGGCCGGGCTGGACGGCATCGAGAAGGGCATGACGCCCCCGGACGAGATCACCGAGAACATATTCGCCATGGACGAGGCCGCGCGCGCCGAAAGGGGCATCGCCAGCCTGCCGGGCACGCTGATCGAGGCGGTCGACTGCCTGCTGGCGGACGAAGTGATCTGCGAGGCTCTGGGCGAACACGTGCTTTCCCAGTATGTCGAAGGAAAGAGGAAGGAATGGGACGCCTACCGCACGCACGTGAGCGCGTGGGAGACGGACAGGTACCTGGTGATGTACTGATACAGGGGCCCGATCCCTTCGGAAGGAGGCGAAGCCGGTGGCCAGGATCGTCATAGCGGGCGCCACGGAGGCAAGCCGCGCACAGCTTCTCAGGCTGCTGGCTGCCTCAGGATATGACAATTGCAGGGCATGCGCCTCGGCAGGCGAACTCAGGCGCACGCTGGCGGCGTGCGAGGACGGCGTCGTCGTGATCGCAGGAGCCGTGGCCGGGTGTCCCATGGACGACCTGGCCGCGGACTTCGGCGAGAGCTTTCGGATACTGCTGATCGGCCGGCCGGAGGCGCTCTCCCGCTGCGAGTCGCCCGGCGTGTTCAAGCTGAGCTATCCCTGCGCGGGCGGCGCAGTGACCGGCGCTTTGGAGATGCTCATACAGATGCATTCGATGCGCCTGCCCAGGCGCACGGGCGACGATAAGGCGCTGGTCGAGCGCGCCAAGGCGCTCATCATGAAGGAGCGCGGCATCCCGGAGCCGGAGGCGCACAGGGCCATGCAGCAATACTGCATGCGGCACGGCATGAGGATGACCGAATACGCAGAACGGTTGTTACAAGGGGGTCACGACCATGACTGACCAACGATATCCACTGTACCGCCCCGAATTCGAGCATGAATCCTGCGGCGTAGGCGCGATCGTGGACCTGGGTGGGCGCGCAACGCACCGCACCGTGGACCAGGCGCTTCGCATCGTGGAGCGCCTGGCCCACCGCGCGGGCAGCGACGCGCTGGGCACCACGGGCGACGGCGTGGGCATCATGACCGGCCTGCCGCACGCGCTCTTCCGCGCGTGGGCGCAGGAGGAGGGCATATCGCTGGGCGCGCCGGGCGACTATGCGGCGGGCATGTTCTTCTTTCCCGAGGACGAAGTGAGCGTTGCAAACATCGCGCGCATATTCGAACGGCTGGCCGCCGCAGAGGGCATGGACGTGCTGGGCTGGCGGGACGTGCCCTGCCACCCGGCGCAGCTGGGCGCGGGCGCGCGGCGCACCATGCCCCGCATACGCCAGTGCTTCCTGAAGCGCCCCGCGGACGCGCATGCGGGCGCCGGGTTCGACCGGCGGCTCTATGTGCTCAGGAAGCTGTTCGAAAAGCAGCATACCGACACGTACATATGCTCGCTCTCCAGCCGCACCATCGTATACAAGGGCATGATGCTGGTAAGCCAGCTGCGCTCCTTCTACGACGACCTGCAGGACGTGCGCTACGTCTCGCAGATGGCCATGGTGCATTCGCGCTTTTCCACGAACACGTTTCCCAGCTGGTCCAAGGCGCACCCCATGCGCTTTCTTCTGCACAACGGCGAGATCAACACGATACGCGGCAACCACGACCGCATGAAGGCGCGCGAGGAGACCATGGATTCCCCCGTGATGGGCGCGTCCATGCGCCGCGTGCTGCCCGTGGTGGACGAGGGCGGCAGCGATTCGCAGATGCTCGACAACACGCTGGAGTTCCTGGCGATGAACGGCTTCCCGCTGCCGCTGGCGGGCATGGTGCTCATGCCGGAGCCGTGGCAGGGGCAGCGCGAGGCGACGCCCTGGCGCGACCTGTACCGCTACTACGCGACGATGATGGAGCCGTGGGACGGGCCTGCGGCGATACTCTATTCCGACGGCGACTGCGTATGCGCGTCGCTGGACCGCAACGGTCTGCGCCCGCTTCGCTGCGCGCTGACCGACGACAGGCGGCTGATACTCTCCTCAGAGGCGGGCGTGCTGTTCGAGGAGGACGCGCACATACGCCGCCGCTGGAAGCTCAAGGCGGGCGACGTGCTGATGGCGGACCTGCACGCGGGCACGCTCACCGAGAGCGAGGCCCTCAAGACGTACTTTGCGGGGCTGCATCCGTACGGCGAATGGCTCAGGCGGCTCATACGCCTTGAGGACCTGCCTCCCGCGGAAACAGGCGCGCCGCTTGCGGACACGGAACGCCTGATGAAGGCCTTCGGCTATGCCCACGAGGACGTCGAGGACATACTCCTCCCCATGGCGCAGAGCGGACAGGAGCCCATCGTGTCCATGGGCGCAGACGAGCCCGTCGCCGCGCTTTCAAAGGCGCACCCCTCCCTGTTCGACTACTTCAGGCAGCGCTTCGCGCAGGTCACCAACCCGCCCATAGACGCGCTGCGCGAGGCGTGCAAGACCGACGAGAGCATATACATAGGCGACGACGGGAACCTGCTTGGCACGGGCCCGGACAACTGCACGGTGCTGGAGCTTCCCACGCCGATACTGACCGACGAGGCGCTTTCGCGCATACGCCATATCGACCACCCCGCGTTCCACGTGCGCGAGGTCTCGCTCACGTACCCCGCGGGACAGGCGCTCAGGAGCGCGCTGGAGCGCTTCTTCGAAGCGTGCGACGCGGCGTGCCGGGACGCGAACATACTGATACTCTCCGACCGCGGGCTGGACAGGGACCGCCTCGCCATACCGTCGCTGTTGGCCGTCTCCGCGCTCGAGCAGCATCTGATCGGCATCAAGAAGCGCACGGCCGTATCCGTGATACTGGAAAGCGGCGAGCCCAGGGACGTGCACCACATGGCGATGCTCGTCGCGTTCGGCGCGCGCGCGGTCGACCCGTACCTCGCGCACGAGGTCATACGCCAAAAGCTTAACGAAGACGCCGTGGCGCGGTACGACAGGGCGCTCACGGACGGCATCACCAGGATCGCGTCGAAGATGGGCGTGTCCACGCTGCAGGCATACCAGTCCGCGCAGCTTTTCGAGGCCGTGGGCCTGGACGAGGGCTTTGTCGACAGGTATTTCACGAACACGCCCTGCGCGCTGGGCGGCGCGGACCTCGACACCATGGAGGCGGACAGCCGCCATCGCCACGCGCGCGCGTTCGCGGACGACGCGCAGCCCGGGCTCCCCAGCGTAGGCCGCCACAGGCTGCGCACGGGAACGGACGCCGAGGCGCACCTGTACAGCCCCCGGGTGATACACGCGCTGCAGCAGGCGGTGTGGACCGACGACAGAGCGAAGTTCGACGAGTACGCGCGCCTTGTGGAGGAAGACGGCCCGGACACCATACGCGGCCTGCTGGGGTTCCGCTATGACCTGTGCACGCCCATACCCCTGGACGAGGTCGAGCCCGCACGGGAGATCGTCAGGCGCTTCAGGACGGGCGCTATGTCCTACGGATCCATATCGCAGGAGGCGCACGAGTGCCTGGCGCAGGCCATGAACCGCCTGGGCGGCCGCTCGAACAGCGGCGAGGGCGGCGAGCTGCCGGAGCGCTTCGGCACGCCGCTGAACTCCGCGATCAAGCAGGTGGCGTCCGGGCGCTTCGGCGTCACGCGCGAGTACCTGAACAGCGCACAGGAGATACAGATCAAGATGGCGCAGGGCGCGAAGCCCGGCGAAGGCGGGCACCTGCCCGGCGCAAAGGTGACCGAGAGCGTCGCGCGCACGCGCTGCTCGACGCCCGGCATATCGCTGATCTCTCCCCCGCCCCACCACGACATCTACTCCATCGAGGATCTGGCGGAGCTGATATACGACCTGAAGTGCGCCAATGAGGAAGCGAAGATCACGGTGAAGCTTGTGTCCTCCACGGGCGTTGGCACCATCGCAAGCGGCGTCGCCAAGGCGGGCGCGGGCGGCATACTGATCTCCGGCGGCGAAGGCGGCACCGGCGCGGCTCCCATGTCGAGCGTGCACCACGCCGGCCTTCCCTGGGAGATCGGCCTGGCGGAGACGCATCAGGTGCTGTGCCGCAACGGCCTGAGGCAGACGGTCACGCTGGAGGCGGACGGCAAGCTGATGACCGGCCGCGACGTGGCCGTGGCGCTCTTGCTGGGCGCGGAGCTTTTCGGCTTTGCCACGGCACCCCTCGTCACGATGGGCTGCCGCATGATGCGCGTCTGCCATCTGGGCACGTGCCCCTTCGGCGTGGCGACGCAGGACCCCCGGCTGCGCAGCCGCTTCAAGGGCAAGCCCGAATATGTCGAACGCTTCATGCTGTTCGTCGCGGAGCAGCTGCGCGGCATCATGGCGCGACTGGGCGCGCGCACCGTGGACGCGCTCGTGGGCCGCAGCGACCTGCTCTGCGCGAAGCGCGGGGCGCGTCCGGACCTCTCAGCGCTGACCGGCTTTGCGCGCAACACGCACTTCGAGCCGGGCCATGCGCACGACTTCGCGCTGGCCGAGCGCACGGACGCGCGTCTCATGCAGGACCACGTGCGCCTGACCACCGCGGACCGCGCCTTCGGCACGCTGCTCAGGGGCGACAGACACATACAGGCGCAGGGCTGCGGCGGCCAGTCCTTCGGCGCGTTCCTGCCGAAGGGGCAGAGCATCACGCTGTTCGGCGTGGCCAACGACTATCTGGGCAAGGGCCTCTCCGGCGGCACGCTGGCGGTCTGCCCGCCTGCGGATCAGGTCTGGAACGAAGGCGACGCGCTGATCGGCAACGTCGCGCTGTACGGCGCGACGGGCGGACACGCGTTCATCGCTGGCATGGCGGGCGAACGCTTCGCCGTGCGCAACTCCGGCGCGCTGGCCGTCGTCGAGGGCGTGGGCGACCACGGCTGCGAATACATGACGGGCGGCCGCGTGGCGGTGCTGGGCCCCGTGGGCGACAACTTCGGCGCGGGCATGTCCGGCGGCATCGCGTGGGTGCTGGACGAAGCGGGCACGCTGGACATGCGCATCAGCCTGGGCCCAGTCCGCGCGCACGCCGTGACCGGCGCACAGGTCGAAGAGCTTCGCGCACTGCTGGAGATGCACCGGCTGCATACCGGCTCGCGCAGGGCTGCGGAGATACTCTCCGCCTTCGACACGTGGCTGCCCCGCTTCAGAGCCGTTATATCGGACGAATACGCGGCATATATGAAGGAGGCGGATGCGCATGGGTAAGGCTACGGGATTTTTGGACTACGCACGCGTCGAGGACCCCTGGCGGGACGCGGGCGCGCGCCTTTCGGACTATGCCGAGATGCACGTCCGCCTGCCCGCCGAGGCGCGGCTGGCGCAGGCATCGCGGTGCATGAACTGCGGCGTGCCGTTCTGCCAGTCGGACTTCGGGTGTCCGCTCAACAACCTGATCCCCGAATGGAACGACCTGCTCTGCCGCGGCCGCGAGCGCGAGGCGCTTGAGAGACTTCTGATGACGGCGCCGTTCCCGGAGTTCACCGGCCGCGTCTGTCCCGCGCTCTGCGAGAAGGCGTGCAACATGGAATCGGACGCCACGACGAACAGGGACAACGAGCTGTATCTGATCGAGACGGGCTTTGCAAAGGGCTGGATCACGCCGAGGACGCCGGCCAGGCGCACGGGACACAGCGTCGCCGTGGTGGGCAGCGGGCCCGCCGGGCTGGCCGCGGCGGACCTGCTCAACAGGCTGGGGCATTCCGTCACCGTGGTCGAACGCGCCGACCGTCCCGGCGGCCTGCTGATGTACGGCATACCCAACATGAAGCTGCCCAAAGACGTCGTCGCGCGGCGCATCGCGCTGATGGAGGCGGAAGGCGTGCGCTTCCTGTGCGATACGGAGGGCGATCCCGATCTGCTCGAAGGATACGAGGCCGTGCTGCTCGCGGGCGGCGCAAAGAAGCCTCGCGCGCTCAACGCGCCGGGTGCGGACGCGCAGGGCGTGTGCTTCGCCGTGGATTACCTGACCAGCGCGACCAAAGCGGTGCTTTCGGGCACGGCGCCCGCCATCGACGCAAAGGGAAAGCACGTCGTGGTCGTGGGCGGCGGCGACACGGGCAACGACTGCGTGGGCACGGCGCTCCGACAGGGGTGCCTGAGCGTCACGCAGTTAGAGATGATGCCCGCGCCTCCGGTGGAACGCGCGGCGAACAACCCGTGGCCGGAATGGCCGCGCACGCTGCGCACGGACTACGGCCAGGTCGAGGCCATGTACAGGCAGGGCGCAGACCCGCGCGTCTATGAGACGACGGTCGGCAGGGTCGTCGAAGAGGGCGGCCGCATCGCGGCTGTCGAGACCGTGCGCCTGAAGGGCTTTGCGCCCATATCCGGTACGGAGCGCACGCTCCCCTGCGGGCTCATGCTGATCGCGGCGGGCTTCACGGGCTGCGAGGCCGGTACGGCGGACGCGTTCGGCGTACAGCTCACACAGCGCGGCACGATGCTGCCCGCGGACGGCTCGCACCATCTGCGGGACAACCTGTTCAGTGCGGGCGACATGCGCACGGGGCAGTCGCTCGTGGTGCGCGCACTGGCCGACGGCCGCGCGGCCGCCCGGGAAATAAACGAATGGCTCAAGGAGCGCACGGTATGACAAAGTACATATTCGTCACGGGCGGCGTCGTGTCCGGGCTGGGAAAGGGCATCACGGCGGCGTCACTGGGCAGGCTTTTGAAGGCGCGCGGACTCAGGGTCGCCGCGCAGAAGCTGGATCCCTATATCAACGTCGACCCCGGCACGATGAGCCCATATCAGCACGGCGAGGTCTACGTGACCGAGGACGGCGCGGAGACCGACCTGGACCTGGGCCACTACGAACGCTTCATCGACGAGGACCTGAACCGCTATTCGAACCTGACCACGGGCAAGGTCTATTCGAACGTGATACGCAGGGAGCGCCAGGGCGGCTACCTGGGCAGCACCGTGCAGACCATACCCCACATCACGGACGAGATCAAGCGCTTCATCTACCGCGTGGGCGAACAGACCGGCGCGGACGTGGTGATCACGGAGATCGGCGGCACGATCGGCGACATCGAATCGCAGCCCTTCATCGAGGCGATACGCCAGGTGGGGCTGGAGGTCGGGCGCGGGAACGCGCTGTACGTCCACGTGACGCTGGTGCCCTATCTCAGGGCCTCCGGCGAGCACAAGTCGAAGCCCACGCAGCATTCGGTCAAGGAGCTGCAGGGCATGGGCATATCGCCCGACATCATCGTGCTGCGCGTGGACGAGAAGATCGAGGACGCGGGCATATTCAAGAAAATCGCGCACTTCTGCAACGTCAAGCCGGACTGCGTGATCGAGAACCTGACGCTGCCGAACCTGTACGAGGCCCCGCTCATGCTGGAAAGGGCGCATCTCTCCGCGATCGTCTGCCGCGAGCTGGCACTCGACGCGCCGCCGCCGGACCTCTCCGAATGGGAGGCGCTGGTGGCGCGCATACGCCATCAGTCGAAGCGCGTGACGATAGGCCTTGTCGGCAAATATGTGCAGCTGCACGACGCCTACCTCTCCGTCGCGGAGGCGCTGCGCCACGCGGGCTACCAGCTGGACGCGCGCGTGGAGATCACGTGGATCGACGCGGAAGCTCTTGACGAGGACAACATCGACGAAGCGCTCTCTCCCGTCGACGGTATCATCGTGCCGGGCGGCTTCGGGCCCCGCGGCATCGAGGGCATGATACTGGCGGCGGCCTGGGCGCGGGAGCGGCACGTGCCCTATTTCGGCATATGCCTCGGCATGCAGACGGCCGTGATCGAATTCGCGCGGCACGCCGCGGGCCTCGCGGGCGCGAACTCACACGAGTTCGACCCGCAAAGCCCTCACCAGGTGATCCACTACATGCCCGACCAGTCCGACGAGGTCGACAAGGGCGGCACGCTGCGACTGGGGCGGGATCCCTGCGCGCTCGCGGAAGGCACGGCCATCGCGCGCCTGTACGGCGCGTCACAGATCAGCGAACGCCACCGCCACCGCTACGAGTTCAACAACGCCTATCGCGCGAGGCTTCAGGAGGCCGGCCTCTGCCTGTCCGGCCTCTCGCCCGACGGGCGGCTGGTGGAGACCGTCGAGATCCCCAGCGAGCGCTTCTTCATAGGCGTGCAGTTCCACCCGGAGTTCAAGAGCCGGCCGAACAGGCCGCACCCGCTGTTCACAGGGTTCGTGCAGGCGGCCATCGGCGAATGATACGGATGGACATGGACGCAGAAACCGCCGCAGTATGAATGCCAAAGGCGCGCCGTGCGAAACGACACGGCGCGCCTTCGTCATTACTTATTTTCGCATATCATATGGCCCCGTAGGGGCGCCATCCATGGCGCCCTCGCCCCGACTGTACGGTATGTGCGGGGACATGGCGGCCTGGAGGCCGCCGCTACGAGGTTTGGGTGGGCGACTATCTCCGGGGGCGTGGCGGCCTGGAGGCCGCCGCTGCGGGGTTTGGGGGGCCAGCCATTTATTCCGAATTTCGCATTCAGAATTCCGAATTACTCTAACTCCCTTCCGTACTCGTCCGGGTTCACCCGCTCTTCAGGCTCCTCCGGCTCCGCGAACAGCATGTCCAGCACCATCGGGTCGTCCTTCATGCGCCTGAGCGATTCGCGGCTCACGACCGTGTCCGTGCCCAGGCACGCTTTGCAGCGCGCCCCGCATTCGGGACATACGCAGCCCAGCTGGAAGCTCTCCGCATGCACCATGTACGTCCCGCAGTTCCCACAGCTGCAGCGCACGGCTCATCCCCTCCTTATTCGAACAATATACACGTGGGCGCGGGCGTGCGGAGCCTGTCGAGCAGACGCAGCCGCCCTTCCTCGATCGCGAACAGCGTCACGTCGCCGCTGCGCTCGTTCGCGCAGAGCAGTCGGCGGCCGTCCGGCGTGAACTGCACGTCGCGCGGCCATATGCCGCCAGAGGGGACCTGCGTCATCTGCACGGGCAGGCCGCTTTCGGTGATCTTGTAAAGCGCGACGATGTCCTGTCCGCGCCCGCTTGCGGCCAGCATCGAGCCGTCCGGCGAGAGGCGCAGCGCCGCAGGGTAATTCGGCGTGCGGCCGTCGCCTATGGGCAGCCGCGCGACAGGCCGCGCGTCGTCGGCGCGGCCGCGATAGGCGAGCAGCTGGCTCTCCAGCTCGCAGACCACGTACCACGCGTCCCCCGCCTTGGGGAACACGGCGTGGCGGCATCCCGCTCCCGCGGGCACGGCGACGCGCGTGAGCGCCGGCTCCGCCGCGTCCGCCTGGTCCGCGTCGATGAAGTACACGCCGTCCAGCCCCAGGTCCACGAACGCCACGCGGCCGTCCGCCGTGGGCTGCGCCTGGTGCACGTGGCTGTGCTCCTGCCTTTCGCGCACGGGACCCCAGCCCGGCAGGCTTATCAGCTTGAGGGCCTCGCCCAGGCTGCCGTCCTCGTTCAGGCGGAAGCGCGCAAGGCTGCCGGATGTGTAGTTGGAGACCCAAAGAAGCCCCTCCGCCACCGACACGTGGCACGGGTCCGCGCCGCCCGTAGGCTTCACGCTCAGCTGTTTGAGCGTACCGTCGCCCTGCACGCGGAACGCGTGTATGCTGCCGCTGACCGCGCCCAGGAAGCGCTCCGTCTCGCCCACGGCATACAGCGTATCCCCGTCCGGCGAAAGGCAGAGGTAGGACGCATTCTGCACCGGGAAGCGCGTCAGCAGCGCAAGCCTGTCATCCTCCAACGATACGCGGCAAAGCGTCTCCTCGCCGTAGCCGCCCAAGTAAAACACGGACATCGCAAAAGTCCTCCGGGGTATTGCTCTTATTTCGTCTTCTTCCGCCCGCGCGCGTGCCAGTACGCGGCGATCAGCGCCCACGCCGCCGCCAGCGCGCCCAGCAGCAGCTTCGCCGTCATGGGCAGCGGCCCCAATTCCCCGCCGCCGGACTGTGCCGCGCGCTGGTCCAGGCGGTACAGGCTCGTCACGTCGGCAAAGAGCTTGTCCATGTATTCCTCGTCCACCGTCTGCTTGCGCCTGCGCGACTTGACCACGTTCTCGATCATCTGCCCCGCGGCGTCGCGCAGCGATGTGGAGCCGTTGAACACGGGCGTGGTGAACGTGTCGGACGCATGGTCCAGCAGCAGCTTGGCCGCCCTGATCTTGACGTCGTAGTGCTGCGCGTCCTCGCCGGCGCGGCTCAGGTAGTCCTGATATTCGTCGCTTTGGCGCGCCTTCTCGGTCACGGGCACATAGCCCTCGGTCTCGGCATAGGCGACCTGCACGTCGTTGCTCAGAAGGTACTGCGTGAACAGCCAGCTCGCCAGCACCTCCTGCGGGTCCTCCTTGTTGAACACGCACACGGACGGGCCCTGCGAGATCATCTGCATGTGCGCGGTGTCGAACTGCGGCACCTCCATCACGGCGGTCTCGAACTGAACGACCTTGTCCGCGCTGATGTCCAGCATAGGCGCGCCGCTGCCCATCCACGTGGCGCCCGCGGTCGAGTCTATGGCGAATATGCACTGCCCGGCGTTCAGGAAGTTGGCGGGATAGCTCGATATCTTGAACGTGGAGAACGCGCCGGTCGCGGCGTGGTCTCCGATCTCGTACAGCAGCGCCTTCGTGGTGTCGTTGAATATCTCGATCTCGCCCGCGTCGGTCGAATAGCCCGCGCCCTTCTGCCTGAGCATCTGTATCATCATGTTGTCCGTGGACTTGTAGATGAACGGTATCATGACCTTCTGGCCGTTGACCAGGTAGTTTCCGTCGGCGTCCTGCTTTGTCGCCGCCTCGGCGACCTCCCAGATGAAGTCCCATGTCAGCACGTCCGGAAGCGTATAGCCCAGCTTTTCGACATACGTCCTATTGACGTAGCACGCCTCGGTCGAGCGCATGTACGGCACGGCGTAGGTGTGCCCGCCGAACGCGCACTCCTCCATGAACGAGGGCACCATCTCGTCGAGCGTGGGCGCGTCGAAGCGCACCTCGCTGCCGCCCAGGCCGTACTTCTCGTCTTCAAACAGCGCCTCCAGCGGCACGACCACGTTGTCGCCGGTCAGATATGTGGCGATGTGATCGGGATAGGTGATGCACACGTTTGGCGTCGTGGCGGTGGCGATGTTGGTGATGACGTCGTTGTATATCTTTGAATAGTCCGTGTAGAGGCGCATGCTCACGGTGATGTTGGGATACAGCGCCTCGAAGTCGCGTATGGCCTTTTCGTAGATGTTGGTCTGGGCCTTGTTCGTATCGTTCTTCGCCCAGAACACCAGCTCATGGTGCTTCGACTCGTCGAACGCCTCCGGTACGGTGAACGCCGCCTGCCCGCGCGCGCCGTGGCAGCCGCAAAGCAGCGCGCACAGCCCTGAGAGCAGCAGGCCCAGCGCAAGGAACCTCTGAAAGCGCTTCATCCCTTGGTCCCCCCTCTTGCGACGCCCGCCATGATCTTGCGCCTGAATATCAGGAACAGTACGATCAGCGGCAGCGAGATCACGACCACCGCGGCCATCATGGCCGGTATGTTCTCGCGCCCGAAGCCGTTCTCGCGTATCTCCTGTATGCCGTTGGAGACCAGGAAGTAGGCCTGGTCGTCCGTGATCAGGCGCGGCCAGACGTAGCTGTTCCAGCACTCGATCACCTTGAGTATCGCTATGGTGATGATGGTCGGACGGCATATGGGCATCATGACCTTCAGAAGGTACTTCATGTCCGATGTGCCGTCCACCTTCGCGGCGCGGTAGAGCTCGTCGGGTATCTGTTCGAAGTTCTCCTTGAGCAGATAGATGTAGAACACGGACGTGATCGACGGCAGTATCAGGCCGGTGAACGTGTTGCGCAGGCCCCAGTTGGTGATGGTGACGAAGTTCGTGATCACGACCAGCTCGTTGGGGATCATCATAAGCGACAGAAACAGCGTGAACGCGAGGCTGCGCCCGCGGAACTCGAGCCGCGCGAACGCGAACGCCGCCAGCGTGACCACCACCAGCATCACCGCCGTTGTGACCACGGTGAACAACAGCGTGTTCATGAAATAGCGCCCAAGCGGCACCGCCGTGAACGCGTCGACGTAGTTCTGGAAAGTCGGATGGAGCGTGAAGAACGTGGGGATGTATTCGGAGTTGTAGCTCGAATAGCTCTTGACGGATGTCAGCACCATCCAATAGAACGGGAACAGCACCAGCACCGCCCACAGCGTGAGCAGCGTGTAAACGACGATCTTCTGCGTGCGCGCCTTTGCGGCCGCCCTTTTCTCGATCTTCCTGAAGTCCATGCGCCCACCCCCTCAGCGCGCCTGGCGGCGCGAGACCATCAGGTTGATCACGGTGATGGTCAGCACGATGGAAAACAGTATCAAAGCCGCCGCGGAGGCGTAGCTCGGATAGCCGCCGGAGTCGCCGTAGAGCATGTCATAGACGTAGCCCACGATGGTGTTCATGCCCGCGGCGTTCAGGTTCGTGCCGAACAGCGCGACCTCGTCGGAGTATGCCTTGAACGCGCCTATGAAGCCCGTGATGACCAGATAGAATATCATGGGCGATATCATGGGCAGCGTGATCTTCGTGAATATGCGCCACTTGGGCGTGGCGTCCACGCGCGCCGCCTTGTAGTAATCCTGGTTGACAGAGGCTAAAGCGCTCGTCAGTATCAGCACCTTGAAGGGCATGACCACCCATATGGTGTACAGGCACATGACGAACATCTTGGCCCAGTACGGCCCTTCGATGAAGTCGACGCTCTGACCGCCGAACAGGCGTATCAGCAGGTTTATCATGCCGTCGGTATAGGCGGTCTTCTTGAACAGTATCATGAACACAAGGCCCACCGCCAGCGTGTTCGTGACATAGGGCAGGAAGTAGACCGTCTGGTAGAGCTCCTTCAGGGGCTTTATCGAGTTGAGCCCCAGCGATATCGCCAGCGCGATGGCCGTGGAGAGCGGCACCGTGACGATCACGATCAAAAACGTGTTGCGCACGGCCTGCAGGAAGTACGGGTCGCGCAGCACATAGCGGTAGTTGTACAGGCCCACGCCGAAATAGGTCTGGCTTGCGGAGTTGTAGCCCTCCTCGAAGGAATAGACCAGCACGTCGATCAGCGGATAGACCATGAACACGCCCAGGAACGCGATGGCCGGCAGCAGGTACAGCCAGCCCTTCCAGGATCTCTTCAGCATGCCCCCACCCCCCTCAGGCCCCGGCGGGGCGCAGGCGCGCCTCCGTGTCCCGGCGGAACAGGTGGACCTTGTTGGGCTTGAGCGTGAAGCGCACCTCCCTCGTCCCTGCGGGCAGGCGCGTCTCGCCGGGCACGATGGCACGTATGGCGTTCTCGTTCGAAGGGTGCCTCGCCACGATGGACGTGTCGCGCCCCATGACCTCGACCTGTATAAGCGACGTTTCGAGCGGGCCGTTCGCGTCCACGACGAAGCCCTCCGGGCGCACGCCCGCGTAGACCTCGCCGTCCGGCACGCCAGGCGCGTCCATGACCGGCACGCCGTTGAGCAGGAGCTTTCCCGTGCGCACGGCGCCGGTGAACACGTTGATGGGTGGCGTGCCCAGGAACTTCGCCACGAACAGGTTGACCGGGTCGTCGTACACGTCCTGCGGCTTGCCGATCTGCTGCACGACGCCCTCCTTCATCACCACGATGCCGTCGGATATGGACATGGCCTCCTCCTGGTCGTGGGTGACGAATATGGTCGTGATCCTCGTCTCGCGCTGTATGCGGCGTATCTCCTCGCGGGTCTGCAAGCGCAGCCGCGCGTCCAGGTTGGAAAGCGGCTCGTCCAGCAGCAGCACGCGCGGCATCTTGACCAGCGCGCGCGCGATGGCCACGCGCTGCTGCTGGCCGCCGGACAGCTCGCTGGGGCGGCGCTCCAGCAGCATGTCGATCTGCACCAGCCTGGCCGCCTCCTTGGCCCTTTCGAGCATCTGCTCCTTTGTCGGCCTGTCCTTCCCGCGCAGGTTCTCAAGCGGGAAGAGTATGTTCCCCAGCACGGTCAGATGCGGGTACAGCGCGTAGTTCTGGAACACGAAGCCCACGCCGCGGTTCTCCGGCGGCAGGTCGGTCACGTCGTCGTCGCCGAAGCGTATCCTGCCCGAGGTGGGCGTCTCGAGCCCGCAGATCAGGTTGAGCGCGGTGGACTTGCCGCAGCCGGAGGGGCCCAGCAGGCCGATCAGCTGCCCGTCCGGTATCTCGAACGTGAAGTCGTTCACGGCGATCACGTCCTCATGGATCTTCTTGTTGCGGTTGGGAAAGCGTTTCGTCAGATGTTCCAGTGTGATCTTCATGGCCGTTCCTCCCAAGGGGCGCAAGGCGGTCGGGTTTATCTGTATCTGATAAGTCAGGGAGAGATGCGACGGGTCTTGATGAAGTGGATGGGCAAATATCAGTACGATCGGACGCGATGTACCTCTGTCGACCGCCATCCTTGACGGACTTCCTCCCGTTTGCTTGACAGGCATCACGGCGACGGGTAAAAGGTCAGAAGCAAAACCTCGCCACGCCGCCGTGTACTTCGCGTTTAGCAGACAGGAGGAGACCGAGGGAGAGCCGAAGGCGAAGACAGTCAAGGACGCTTCGCGCCGCGCCTTTTGCGCGGTGGCTGTGCTGTGCGCAGCCCGACAGGTCACGCCAGCTCGGGGATCAAGGCCGATCGACAGCGGGCGACTCGAGGTCCCGTCGCGGGAACGGCGTCGACAGGGCGCCGTTCCGGTCGAGGTTTGCACGCAACGATACTCCGGATCAGGTCCGTCGCCACCCTTTTTGATGACGATCACCTTCTGTATAGGGCAAGGTCTTTTCACCCGTCCACGGCGAACGGCGCCGTGCGGCTGAACTCCGTGCCGTCCGGCGCGATCTGCGCCACGGAGACGTTCGAAAAATACGTGCCGCGCGGCACGATGGCCACCACCTGCGCCGTGTTGATGAACGCCGTGGGCCAGCTCGCGTCGTCCAGGTAGATCACCGAGGATTCCGTGAAGTTCTGGCCGTTGACCAGCACGCGGCCGTACTGCGCCGACACGCTTGATATCGTGATGGGCAGCGTGCCCATCATCATGTCCGTGGGTGCATACGGGTTCTCGCCGTCGGCATAGCCCGTCTGGTCGCCGTCCGTCAGGTCGTATTCGAGCACCTGCAGCTTGTCCAGGTATTCCTGGTCGCCCTCGGCCGTCACGTCGTGCGACTGGTGCAGCTTCGTGAGCACGCCGCCCGTCATGCCGATCTGCTTGAGCAGGTTCGCGCCCATGCGGTAGGCCTGCAGGTCCGGCGCCTCGAGCCGGGCTCCGTAGTTGTTCCAGATCACATAGCGGCTTGCGTACAGGTTCCCGGTGGTCAGCATCTCGTCCGTCAGATCCAGCGCCGGCAGGTGGTCGCCGTACAGCACCACGATGGTC
>SVGK01000284.1 GCA_015056395.1 Clostridiales bacterium | reverse complement strand
AGGTCGTCGAAGGCGCGAAGGGACTGGTCGAGAGCGCGCGCCCCGCGGTCGAGGAAGGCCTGTCCGCCGCAAAGGAGAAGCTCTCCGAAGGCGTGGAGAGCGCGAAGGATTTCGTGGAGAACCTGACCCAGCCCAGGGAGGCGGATGCGCCTGCGTCCGCAGACGCGCCGGCCGCCGAGAAGAAAGCGTCCCCCATGGACGCGCTGGACAGCATCAACGCCGAAGCGAAGGAGCAAATGGCTTCGATCCGCGCCGCGCGCACCTCGACCGACGACCCCATCGCCGCGTTCATGCGCGCGAAGGAGCAGGTGCAGACCGAGGGCCAGGCCGTCGTGAACAAGGCGGTCGACGCCGCGGTGGACACCAAGGCGGCCGTGATCGAGAACATGGAGAAGGCGCGCGAGCACGCAAACCAGATCGCAAAGGACGCCGGCGAGGCGCTGAACAGCCTGAAGGAGAGCGTCGCGGGGCTGGGCCTGGGCAATGTCGCGCAGGAGGCCGCCGAGGCGTTCACGGCGCCCGTCGCGGAAGTGGTCGAAAGCGCCGCCGCGCAGGCGGAAGAAGCCGCAGACGCTGTGGAAGAGGCCGTGCAGGACGTCGCCGACGCCGCCGAAGATGCGTGCGAAGCCGTCGCCGCGCCCGTCGAAGAGGCGGCCTGCGAGGCGTGCGAAGCGGCGGAAGAGGCCGTTTCGGAAGCCGAAGGCGCCGTGGAAGACGAGCTCGGCGGCGCGGAGATACTGCCTGACGACGAATAAGTGCCCGAAGCCCGTCGGCCCGACGGGTGCATAAAGGAGCGATGAAGGCATGAAAAGGCTTATGCTCGGCGGCGTGCTCCCCGCGTCCGCCATAGCCATGGGCTGCATGCGCATGGCCTCTCTCAGCGACGACGCCGCCGAGAAGGCCATGTTCGCCGCGCTGGACAACGGCATCGACTTCTTCGACCACGCCGACATCTACGGCGGCGGGCGCTGCGAAGAGATCTTCGGACGCATACTGAAGAGGAACCCTGGCCTGCGACAGCGCATCGTGCTGCAGAGCAAGTGCGGCATATGCAAGGGGTATTACGACGCTTCGAAGGAACACATACTCGAGGCGGCCGACGGCATACTGAAGCGGCTGGGCACGGACCATCTCGACGCGCTGCTGCTGCACCGTCCGGACGCGCTGATGGAGCCTTCGGAGGTGGCCGAGGCCTTCGAGACGCTGCACCGCACGGGCAAGGTGCGCTATTTCGGCGTGAGCAATCAAAACGCCGGACAGCTCGCGCTGCTCGACAGGTACTTCCCCGGCCGTATCATCATTGACCAACTGCAGTTCGGCCTTGCGCACACCGGCATGGTGGACCAGGGCGTGAACGTAAACATACGCTCGGAACACGCCGTGGTGCGCGACGGGGGCGTGCTGGACTGGTGCCGGCTGCACGACGTCTCGATACAGGCGTGGTCCCCGTTCCAGTACGGCATGTTCGAGGGCGTGTTCCTGGGGTCGGACAGGTATCCGAAGCTGAACGAAGAGATACAAAGCGTCGCGCGCGACCATTGCGTGAGCGATTCCGCCATCGCCGTGGCGTGGATACTGAGGCATCCCGCGCACATACAGGTGATCGCGGGCAGCATGGACCTAAAGCGCATCGCCGACATCGCGCGCGCCGCGGATGTGACGCTCTCGCGTCAGGAGTGGTACAGGCTGTACCTCGCGGCGGGCAATCCCCTGCCCTGACGCGCGGTAGGCGCAAGGCCCGCCCGTGCATGCGTCCTCCGCATGTGCGCGCGGGCTTTTTGTGCGCCGCGAGCCGCGGTTTGACGGCTTGCAAAGATTGACTTTCTACGTGCATTGTGTTATCATATAGTTGATGCATTATGGATAAGGCGCTTTGCCCATCTGTCGGGACGCCGCGCCGACCATCGTGCGCAAAACATGATCTTTGGGAGATTTCACTATGCTGAGCTTCATCACGCCCGTATTCAACGCGGAGCCCTATCTGCCGCAGTGCCTTGAGAGCATACGCAGCCAGTCCGTCAGGGACTGGGAATGGATATTCGTGGACGACGGCTCCGCCGACGGCAGCCTTGCGCTGCTTGAGGAGGCGGCGGCCGCGGACAGCCGCATAAAGGTGCTCAAGGAGAACCGCCAGGGCCCGGCCGCGGCGCGCAACAAGGCGCTGGACATGGTGCGGGGCGAGTATGTCGCGTTCTTGGACGCCGACGACTGGCTCCAGGAGGACGCGCTGTCGGTCATGCAGGGCATCGTCAAAGAGCATCATCCCGATATGATACTCTGGAACTATCTGCGCTTCAAGGACGGCGATTATGAGGAAGCCGGCAATCCCATGCCGCCGGAGGGATTCCACGACGAGGCGTCGACAAAGCGCTTCATACCGGAATTCATATTCACCAAGAGCGCCAGGCGCCGCCAGTTCGCGCCGTACCTCTGGATACGCGCGATAAGGCGCGACGTGATCGAACAGAACAAGCTCCGCTTCGACGAGCGCCTCAAGAGGTCGGAGGACATACTGTTCTCCATAGAACTGCAGACATGCATAAAGAGCATGTACGTGCTGCGCGCGCCGGCGCTGACCGTGTTCCGTTCGAGCGAGGGGGACATCTCGCACACCTATATCCCCCACTACATCGACATGGCCAAGGTGATCTGCGACAGGATACGCATGCTCAAGACCGGGCCGCTGCAGCGCGACGTGGACCAGCGCGTGAACTACCTCATGGTCTCGCGCACGCTGTCCGCCTGCAAGCAGGAGGCGATACACAAAAAGCTCCTGATACAGGCCGTGTCCGAGATCAAGGGCATCATACAGATGCCCGCGGTGCGGGACGCCGTGATGAAGATCGCGCCCGACGGCGAGTGGCTGTTCGGCAAGAGGTATACCATGCTTGCGAACGGCCAGGCGCTGGCGCTGGCGCTCATGTTCCGCGACAGGAAGTGATGCCGACGCGTAAAAGCGACTTTACAATGCGCCCTGCATTGTAAAGTCGCTTTACTTTTTTTCACAACGTGCGGCAAACATATTGATTTATTCTGCATTCTGTGTTATAATCGTAACACGCAAGGCGTATTATAGCGGGTAACACCGCAATAATAGAACAATGGAAGGAGAATCGCCATGAAAAAGATCCTGACCCTCGCACTGGCCGTGTGCATGATGCTCACCGCCCTGACCCTGACCGCTTCCGCGGAAGACTTCAAGCTCACCATGCGCTTGAGCCACGTGTTCAGCCCCGGAGAGGCGCTGTGCGACTACATCGACGAGGCCTGCAACTCCATCCGTGAGAAGACCAACGGCGCCATCGACATCCAGACCTTCCCGTCCGGCCAGATCGACGTCTACAAGGACGCCGTCATGCAGGTCGTCAACGGCGCGAACTTCATCTCCGTCGAAGACCCCTCCTACATCGGCGACTATGTGCCGGACTTCAACGTGCTTGCGGGCCCGATGATGACCAGCAGCATCGAAGAGTATGAGTACCTGATCCACGGCGACACCGTGCAGGAGATGATCAAGAAGCTGGAAGACTACAACATCAAGGTCCTGGCTCTTGACTACTTCTTCGGCTATCGCTTCATGAAGACCAACAAGGAGATCTACACGCCCG
>SVGK01000034.1 GCA_015056395.1 Clostridiales bacterium | reverse complement strand
GTCGTCCACGTCCTGATAGCCCGGTATGAACGAGAACGTCGCAAGCGCCGCGTCATAGTCGCCGTCCTCCATCTGCCGCTTTGCGAGCAGATAGTACGATCCGTCGATCCTGTCCGCGGCGTCGCCATAGCCGTTCGAGGACGCGAACGCCTCTATCGCGCCTTTGTAGTCGCCCTGCTCGAGAAGGGAAACGCCCTTCTGGTAGCGCCGCTGCGGCAAGACCCTGTTCACGACCACCCAGCCCGCGCACGCCGCGATCAGGACGAGCGCCGCCAGCGCGATGATCCACTTCTTCTTATTCTTCATGACTGCCTCCTTGATGCGGTCGTACATGGCTTTCCCCTATACTGAGCATATATTAACACGGCGTTTTTATGCTGTCAAGCGGCGGTCCGCGGCGTTTTTTCCCTTGCGTCGGCTTCTTCGGTATGCTACAATGGCAGCGTGAATAAAACCGGAAGAGGTGTTCCAAATGGGCTCCATACGCGTGATCCCCAACAACCCCGGATTCAAGGGCCTGGCCGAGATGGTCGGCGACATCGAGTTCGCCTGCCCGGACGGGCATCCGCTCAAGCTGCATATGCTCAAGCCATGGAAGCGGCCTGAACGGCAGCGCCTGCCGCTGGTCGTGTTCGTGCAGGGCAGTTCCTGGACGAAACCCAACCAGTACTGGGAGATACCGCAGCTGAGCCGGCTCGCGCGGCGCGGCTTCGTCGTGGCGACGGTCACGCACCGTTCGTGCTTCGAGGCGAAGGCGCCGGCGTTCCTTCAGGACGTCAAGTCTGCGATACGCTTCCTGAAGGCCAACGCCGACGAATACGGCGTCGACCCGGAGCGCGTGTGCATATGGGGCACGTCTTCAGGCGGCAACGCGGCGCTGTTGGTGGGCATGACAGCCGACGATCCCGCCTTTGAGAACGACGTTTGCCCCGGCGTGTCCACGAAGGTGCAGGCCGTGGTGGACTGCTTCGGCCCCACGGACCTGATGCGCATGGTCGAGGTGCAGTACGCCGGCGTGCCCGCCACGGACGATTCGATATTCGTGCGCCTGGGCGGCGCGAAGACCGCGGACGGCATGCGCGATACGCTGACGCAGGTCAGCCCCATATGCTATGCGGAGCCGGGCCGCGACTTCCCGCCCATGCTGCTGCTGCACGGCGACAACGACCCGGTGGTGCTGTATTCCGACACGGAGCGGTTCTATAAGCGCATGGAAGATCTGGGCTATGACGTGGATCTGGTGCGCGTGATGGGCGCGGAGCACGAGGGCTCGTTCTGGAGCGAGGCGATACTTGAGATCATATTCGACTTTATAGAAGAGAAGATCGGCTGAACGACGTTTCCGCACAGTGTGCTTTCACAAGCGGATGCCCCCATGGCCTTCGCGCTTCCGGGTATATGACGATCAGGCCACGGCTGCCGCAGAGGCGTATGCGGGGCAGCCCGTCAAACGAAAGGGATCATTGAAGTATGGAGATCGAGATCAAAGCGCTTGCCCCGGATTTGGAAGAGGCCTACTTCGACTTCTTCGATCACCGCGCCTTTTCGGACGGCTCGCCGTATTATCCGTGCTACTGCAACGCTTTCAACATGAGCGTAGCCGAGATCGACAGTATGCGGGAACAGGCGAAGACCTATGGCGAAGGGACGGAGGCATGGAGGCAGGCGCTGCGCGAGACCGCTGCCCAAATGGTGAAGGATGGAAGGATACGCGGATACCTCGCCTTTGCGGACGGGCAGGCGGTCGGATGGTGCAACGCCAACGACAGGATGAATTACTTCCGGGTCGGCGCGTTCGACCTGGATCATCTCCCTGAAGACCGTTCGCCCGACTGTCGTCGGCCCGGACAGGTCAGATCTGTCGTATGCTTTGAGATCAGCCCGGATCACCGGGGAAAGGGCATCGCGACGAAGCTGCTCCAACGTGTCTGTACCGATGCGAAAGCGGCGGGATACGATTACGTGGAGGCCTATCCCTCAGAAGGCGCGCCGCCGTCGCTGGCATTCACCGGGCCGGTGGCTTTATTTGAGAAGATGGGTTTCACGGAACATTCCCGAAGAGACGGCATGATCATCATGCGTAAACTCTTATCTTGACTTTCAACTGCAAGTGTGTTATCCTCATTTACGGGAAACAATGAACCATATTTTGGAGGTGCACTCGATATGAAACAGTTGGTGCTGCTCCGCCACGGCGAGAGCGAGTGGAACAAGCTGAACCTGTTCACCGGTTGGACGGACGTCGACCTGAGCGAGAAGGGCCACGAGGAGGCCAAGAACGCGGGCCGCATACTGAAGGAAGAGGGCTTTGACTTCGACGTCGCCTATACCTCCTATCTCAAGCGCGCCATACACACGCTGAACCACGCGCTGGACGAGATGGACCGCGCCTGGCTGCCCGTCGTGAAGACCTGGAAGCTGAACGAGCGCCACTACGGCGCGCTGCAGGGCCTGAACAAGGCCGAGACCGCCGAGAAGTACGGCGAGGAGCAGGTCAAGATCTGGCGCCGTTCCTTCGACGTGAAGCCGCCGGAGCTGACCAGGGAAGACGAGCGCCATCCCATCAACGCCGCCATGTTCCGCGATGTCGATCCCGCGCTGCTGCCCTCCACCGAAAGCCTGGAGACCACCATCGAGCGCGTCATCCCCTACTACGAAGAGGTCATCAAGAAGGACATGGAAGCCGGCAAGCGCGTGATCATCGCCGCGCACGGCAACAGCCTGCGCGCGCTGGTCAAGTATCTGGACAACATGACCCCCGAAGAGATACTGGGCGTGAACATCCCCACGGGCGTGCCGCTGGTGTATGAGTTCGACGACGAGTTCAACGTGACCGGCCACCGCTATCTGGGCGACCCGGCGCTGATCGCGGCCAAGATGGAAGCCGTCGCCAATCAGGGCAAGAAGAAGTAACAGGTGTCTGTATCAAAGCGAGCCGTCCCTCATCGGGGCGGCTCGCTTGTTCTTTGCGCGGTCATTCGATATCGGCGGCGGAATAGCTGTCCATCCTTTCCACTAACTTCTGCATGACGGGCGTGTGCTCGAAGGCGACGCAGTGGTCGTAGGGGTAGCGCGCGCCGGACTGCGTGTAGGTGTAGATCGCTATGGACGTGTCGGCGTCATAGTCCCAAGTGCAGAACGTGGCAAACGCGGAGGCGCTGCCGTAGTAGTCCGGCGCGCCGTAGCGCGTGGGTTCGCCGTAGTCCTTCGCCACGGCGTCCAGCAGCGCGAACGGGTCGCCCAAGTCTTCGTTCCTGAAGTAGCAGAACAGGCCCGCCGGCGCGCCGTCCAGGAACGTGGCGGACATGCGTGCGCATCTCAAGCCGTTGAATGCCAGGTCGTCGCACACGACCGTCTCGACCGTGCCGTAGTCCTGCTGGGCGTCCTCCTCGATCGTCGCGCCCTCGCCCATCCACGCAAGCGCGTCCTCCGGGCCCGACTGCCACGTGAGCGCGCCCTGAAAGCTGAAGCCGCCCTCCGCGGCCGCCGAGAAGCATGCGAGCAGCACGAGCAGGAGGGCCGCGGCCCTTCTCATTCCGCCAGCTCCTTCACCGCACCGGACGTGCCTATGCGCTCGCAGCCGGCGGCCAGGAAGTCCGCGACCGCCTGCGCCGTGCGCACGCCGCCCGCGGCCTTGATCTTCACATCAGGGCCTATGTTCTGCCTGAACAGCGCGATGTCCTCAAGCGTCGCGCCGCCCGTGCCGAAGCCCGTGGAGGTCTTGATGAAGTCGGCGCCCGCGCCCGTCACGGCGCGGCAGAGCGCGACCTTCTCTTCCTCGGTCAGGTAGCAGGTCTCGACGATGACCTTAAGTATGTGGCCGCCCACGGCCAGCTTTATGGCGCGTATCTCCTGCGTGACCTTCTCGAATTCGCCGTTCTTCACGTCGCACAGGTTGACGACCATGTCCACCTCGTTCGCGCCGTCCGCCACGGCCTGGCCCGCCTCGAATATCTTGACAGGCGTGGTGCAGTAGCCCAAGGGGAAGCCTATCACGGTGCAGATGTTGAGCGCGTCGCCGTACTTTTCGTGCGCGTAGCGCACGTAGCACGGCGGTATGCATACCGATGCGGTGTGGTACCTGAGCGCCTCCTCGCACAGCTTGTCTATGCCGGCATAGTCGCTCACGGGCTTGAGCAGCGTATGGTCGATGTGGGTGAGCATCTCCTGATTGGTCATGGGTGAATCCCTCCTTATGTCTGTCTTTCGTCATCATTGTAACTGTTTTCCGCGCGCGTGTCAACCTTCCCGCAGCGCTTCAATGCGGATCGGGCGGTCCTCGTACAGCGCGTCCGCGGTCTCCAGCAGCAGCTCTCTGAGCTCCAGATTCTCCGTATACTTCCGGGGCATGCCCGAATATCCGACCACAGCGCCCAATATGTTCCCCGTCACGGCGCCGGTCGAATCGCTGTCGCCGGAATGGTTGACCGAGGCGATCAGCGCGCGGTCTATGTCGTCTTCATATCTGAGCGCACAGAAGACCGCTATGGCGAGCGCCTCCTCGCCGACCCAGCCCTCGCCCAGCGTCTCGATGGCGGCCAAGTCGTCCATGTCGCCGTCGGCCAGTTCCACGGCCCTTTCGATCAGCTGCGTGAAATACCGCATGTGTTCCGTGTCGGGCCACATTTCCTCGACGGTGCGAAGCGCGTGTGCCGTCGCCTCCGTGAGCGATGTGCCGTCCTGGCTCGCCTCGTGTATGATCTGCGCGAGCACGGCGGCCGGCATCCAGCCGAGCGGATGGCCGTGCGTCAGCGCCGCGGCCTCCGCGCCCAGCCGTGCGACCGAGCGCGCGTCGCAGCCGGCATCGTTGAAGTAGAGCCCTATGGGCGCCACGCGCATCACGCCGCCGCAGCCCTTGCTGTTGTTGATCGGCAGCTCCGGCGTGCCCCTGCCGCCCGCGCGCAGCGCCTGCATGCACGTGCCGCCGGGCGCTCTGCGGCTGTACAGTCCCGGCACGGCCATCAGGGCGGGGCAGCTGACCGCGCCCTCGGCGGGCCAGAAGCCCTCCTGCGTCTCCAGCCAGTCGATGTAGGCCGCGTTGATGGCCTTCGCATACTGTCCTTCGCCGCCACGCGCCTTGCCCAGCAGCAGGCCGGCCGCCGTGAACAGCGTCATCTGCGTGTCGTCCGAGATCCTTGCCGTGCCGCGGTCAAGCTCATATTCGGTGATGCCGTGCGGGCCGTATTTGCCGAATATACTGCCTTTCGACGAGAATTCCACGGCGTAGCCCAACGCGTCGCCGGCCGCGCCGCCGATCAGGCAGCCGCGAAAGGCGTCCCTGTTTCGCATATGCATCCTCCTTTGCAGATTTGGATCTGTGTCTGTGCGGATTATACGGCGTATGCGGCGGGTCTGTCAATCCCCTGATGCGGGCGAACGGGCGAGGCAGGGCTCGCCCCTACGGGGCTATCCCTCTCCTTCACACATCCATACTGCGCAAAGCGGGGCTGCCTCATATCATCGAGGCAGTCCCGCAGGCCTTCATTGTTTTTGATCTCGCGCTTCTTTACTCGGCTTCGATCGTCCTGAGCACCGTCTCGCAGCCCTCGCACGATACGATCACGTGGATCTTGCCCACGCCCGTGGGACGGATCACCGCCTGTGCGTGTCCGAAGAACGTCTGGCAGCTGTCGGCGAAGAAGTCCTCGTCGGAGCAGGGATCGCCGCTGCCCAGGCCCTGCAGCACGCCCGCGCCCTCGACGGTCACGGTCACCGTGCGCGCAGCGCCCCTGTTCACGTTCCCGTCGGCGTCCTTGAGCCACACGTCCACGTAGGCCAGGTCCCTCTCGTTCGCGCATATGCGCTCGCGGTCGACCGTGACTTCCGCCTGCGTCGGCGCGCCCGCCGTGGCGACACAGGCGCGTCCCGTCTCCCTGCCGTCCTCATACACGACCGCCTCTACGCGGCCCGGCGCGTACACCGCGTCGAACGTCGCCTTGAACGCAAGGCCCTCGGGCGTCGTCTCCTTCGGCAGCGGCTTCCTTCC
Source organism: Clostridiales bacterium (assembly GCA_015056395.1). Taxonomy (GTDB): domain Bacteria; phylum Bacillota; class Clostridia; order Christensenellales; family Aristaeellaceae; genus Faecivicinus. The sequence goes on along the minus strand of SVGK01000034.1, from coordinate 10,113 downwards.
GAGGCTCTCGCCGTTCACGATCAGCTCCGCCTCGTCGCCCCGGCCGTACACGTCGATGCGTATGGGCTTGCCCTCATAGCCGGGCCAGTTCCAGCTCGACACGGTGCCCGGCCAGCTCCATGCGGTGATCTTGGGCTCCATATCGTATGTCGCGGGCGTCTGCATGGCGACGTAGGGCGCGCTCCTGTGGCCCACGACGATCTCCCTGTAGAAGCCCTGCGGCGTGCGCACGCCCGTGATGTCGAAGTCCGCGTCCCAAGCGATGCGCCACGGGAAGGGGTTCTGGCCGAAGCCCGCCTGCTCGCCCTTCGCGTAGTGGTCGCGGCCTATGCCGGCCTCGCCCAGATAGTCCCAGCTGGTCCAGACAAAATCGCCTATCGCGCCGGGATCCTCCATGACGATCTTCCAGTTGTAGGCCAGGTCCTTCGGGAACGTCTCGGAGCCCACGGTGATCCAGTTGGTGAACTTCGCGCAGTCGTGCAGATAGCGGTCCGCGGCGTAGTTGTAGCCGCAGATGTCCATGCTCTCGTAGGATTCGTTCGTGGCCGCGACGACCAGCGGGTGCATGCTCATCTTCGCCATGACGTCGCCCAGGTCGCCGCCCATGATGTCGTTGATGCCGCCGCCCTGGCCCTCGCCCGCGCTCTGCATGATCTGCTGCATGGCGTCGCCCGCCAGCAGGTTGTTGAGCCCCGCGGTGATGTAACGCGTGCCGTCCAGAGAGCGCGTCAGCGCCGCCAGCCTGCGGTATATCGCCGCGCCCGCGGGAGAGCCGCTCTCCGGGATCTCGTTGCCCATGGAGTACATGACCACGCAGGGATGGTTCAGATCCTTCCTGACCATGCTCTCGACATCCGCGCGCCACTCCGCCTCGAAGCTCGCGCCAAAGTCGCGGCGCGTCTTCGAGATGTTCCACATGTCGGTCAGCTCGTCCATCACCAGAAGGCCGTGCCTGTCGCACGCCCTCAGCATGGCGCGGGACATCGGGTGATGCGCGCTGCGCAGCGCGTTGTAGCCCGCCTGCCGCATCAGCTGCGCGCGGCGGTCCTCCGCGCGTTCGATGGTCGCGGCGCCGATCACGCCGTTGTCGTGGTGTATGCAGCCGCCGTACAGCTTGACCGTCTTGCCGTTGACGGCCAGGCCGCGCACGTTGTCGAGCGTCAGCACGCGCAGGCCGAACGTCTCGATGACGTCCTCGTCGACGATCTCGCCGTCCTCGACCAGCTTCGCCGTTGCGGTGTACAGGTTCGGCGCGTCCGGCGACCAGAGGCGCGGCTGCTTCACATAGAGGCGCGCGTATATCGTCTCCGCAGTGAGCGCGCGCATGGTGAGCTTCTGCGTGTCGCGGCAGGCGACGTTGCCGTCGGCGTCCTTGAGCTCGATCTCGACGGTGATCGCGCGCGTGCGCACGCCGTCGTTCACGACCGTCAGCTTCGACTGTACGCTCGCGACCTGCTCGTCCGCGGCCAGCGTGTCCAGCACGAAGCCGTCCATGTCGATGTGCAGCGGATCGGCCACGAACAGCGAGACCTCGCGGTAGAGGCCCGCGCCCGCGTACCAGCGGGAATCCTCGCCCGTCTGCACGGAGACCTTGATCTCGTTGGATGCGCCGTAGCGCAGGAAGTCGTTCAGCGGCACGGCGAACTCGGCATAGCCGTTCGCGCGGCCGCCGGCGTAGTCGCCGTTGACGAACACGCGCGCGTTCATGTAGACACCCTCGAAGCGCAGGAACACGCGCTTGTCCATCCATCCCTCCGGCACGTCGAAGGACTTGAAGTAGTCGTAGTCCCTGCTGGGGTAGTAGCCCTTGGAGGTGCCGCCGGACGCGTCCGCGGTGCGCGTCTCGTGTATCGTGGCGTCATGCGGCAGCGTCACGGGTATGCGCTCCATCTGTTGGGCCGTGGGATCGAATATGTTGTTGCCGCCGAACTGCGAATAGGTCCAGCCGGCGTTGAAGGAAATGGGAAGCACAGTCATCCTTCCTTTCTTTATAAATATCTCCCTGTCGGGTCACGGCAGGGAGATCGCATCCATCGTCAGAGCGCAAGCACCATCACGCCGTAGCCCGCCAGCGCGCAGTCTCCGGACAGGGTCTCGCCGGTCAGCAGGTCGACACAGGGCTTTTTGACGCCTATGGTCACGGGCGTCTTCAAGTAGTTCAGCACGAACGCGAACGCGCCGCGCTCGTTCTTGCGGACCGTCAGCTCCACGCCCTCGGGAAGCTCGAGCGCCTCCGCGCACGGTTCGGCCACGCCCAGCTTTTCAAGGAACGTGCGCGCCGCGGACTCGGTGAAGGCCGTGCCGTAGTAGTACGCCTTGCCTTCGCCCACCTGATGCGACACGAGCGCGCCCGCGCCCGCATAGTAGTCGGCGGTGTAGACGCCCTCGCGCACGCCGCCCTCCGTGGGCTCGACCAGGTCCGCGAACACGGCCGCCTCGAGCGTGTCGCCGCCCCAGTCGACGGTCACCGTGCCGGCGTCCGGCGCGATGAAGGAATACTCGGGGATGTCCGCGGCGGTGAGCGGCGCGACCACGCCCGGGAGCTTGTCCATCACGCACTGGCCCGTCACGTCCTTGTAGGCCGTGCGGCAGCCGAACACCACGGTGCCGCCCGCCCTGACATACGCCTCAAGCAGCTCGGCCTTCTCCCCGGTCATGATGGAGAGGTGCGGGCAGAACAGCACCTTGTAGCCCTTGAGCGCGTCGAGGCTCGTGTGGTCCAGATACACGTAGTCGAGCGGCGTGTGCGTGCGCTGTGCGGCGTTGAATATCGCCTGCTCGCTCTGCCACGCCACGCGGCCGTGCCACTTGTCGAGCCTTGCGTCCCACTCGTTGTCGTAATCCTTGACCAGCGCGACCTCCGCAGCGTACCTCGCGCCCGCCACTTTGTCGAGCTTCGCAAGCTTCTCGCGCACGGCGCGCACCTCGGCGATGCGCCTGTTCTCGCGCCCGGAGTAGTCCAGTATGCCGTGCCAGTAGATCTCCGTGCCCATGGTGGCCGTGCGCCAGCGGAAGTAGCTCACGAAGTCCGCGCCGTGGGCGATGGACTGCATGGTCCACAGCGTCAGCTGGCCCGGGCGCGGCGTGGGCGCCTCCATGCGGGTGTTCCAGCCGTTCGCGCCGGACTGCTGCTCCATGATGCCGAACACGGGGCATATGGAGCGCACCTCGGTCAGGTTGCGGCTCCAGCGGCGGTCCGCCATGGTGTCCGTGGAACGCCAGGCGTCCAGGCAGTAGGCGAAGTTCGGATAGGAATCGTAGGTGTAGAAGTCCAGGCTCTCGTCGGTCATCTGATGGTTGTCGAGGCTTGCGAACATGCCGTTGGTGGTGATGAAATCGCCCGGCTTCAGATATTTACGTATGATGTCGCTCTGCAGCTTGCAGAACGAGCGCGCGCTGGAGCTCACGAAGCGCGTGTAGTCCAGCACCTCGTGCGGGTTGGTGGAATTCGATATGGTCTTGCGCGGCACGTGCACCTGCTCCCAGCTGGTATAGGTCTGGTTCCAGAACACGGTGCCCCACGCGCGGTTGAGCGCCTCCAGCGTGCCGTACTTGTCCTTGAGGAACAGCCGGAACGCGGCGGAGTCGGCCTCGGAATGGAACTCGTCCGTCTCGCAGTTGAGCTCGTTGTCGATCTGCCAGCCTATGATGCACTTGCGCGGCGCGTAATGCTCGGCCAGCTTCGTCACGATGCGTTCGGTCAGATAGCGGTAGACCGGCGCGTTATAGTTGTAGTGCCTGCGCGCGCCGTGCTGGAACTGAAGGCCGTCCACGTCGACGTTCAGCACCTCGGGATACCGCTCCGTGAGCCACGCCGGCGGTGTAGCGGTGGGCGTGCCGAATATGACCTTCAAGCCCAGCTCGTCGCACAGATCCAGGAAGCGGTCGAAGAAGTCGTATGTGAACACGCCCTCCTCCGGCTCCGTCTTGTTCCAGGCGAACTCGGCGATGCGGATCACCTCGATGCCGGTGGAGAGCATGCGCTCGATGTCCTCGCGCCAGAGCCTTTCCGGCCAGTGTTCAGGGTAGTAACAGGTGCCCAGCACCAGACGGTTTCCGTCCAATATGGCAGACATATGAGAACCTCCAGTCCAAAATCCAGGCGTGTATGCAAACAGTGATCGCAATGCCATGAGGGAGGCGATATGACGGCCGCGAAAGTGTCGTGCCATCATCGCGTCAGGCCGCAGGGGATCGGGTGATCGTTCGAACAAACCTTCGTTTGTGGACGCATCATCGCGTCGCGTCCTCGTTCCTCCTGCGGTCAAAATACCGCAGCCGGGGATCGGGCGCCATGGATGGCGCCCCTACGGGCGATCAGAGTGTGGCACATCGAATCGGTATCGTCATCCAGCATCCCACGATCAGGCGGACGCGGCATGCCGCGTCCCTACAGCAGTTCGAATCGCGGCGTCAGATCTCCGGCCATCAACTGTCAACTGTTCACTGTTCACTGTTGTCTGCCGGCAGACCCAAACTCCTAACTCCTAACTCCTAACTCCTAACTCCTAACTCCTAACTCCAAACTCCCTCCTACTCTCCCTTCACCGCGCCGGCCGTCAGGCCGCTCATGAAGTACTTGGAAGCGAACAGGAATATCACCAGCAGCGGCAGCACCGCGCAGGTGCTCGCCAGCATGATGGCGCCGTAGTCGTTGCCGCGGTCGGAGACCATGCTGCGCAACAGCAGCGGCAGCGTGTAGAAGCGCGCCTTCTTGAGTATCAGCAGGCTCTGCGTGAACTCGTTCCACTGGTTGACGAAGTTCATGATGCCAAGTGACGCGTACGCCGGCAGCAGTATCGGCGCGATCACGCGGAAGAATATCGTCCACTCGCTGCAGCCGTCTATGCGCGCGGCCTCCATCAGCGCCCTTGGCACGTTGTTCTGGCAGTACTGGCGCATCCAGAATATGCCGAACGCGTTGGCGCACCCCGGTATGATCAGCGCCTTGAAGTCGTTGACCCAGCCCAGCTTGCTCATCAGTATGAACCACGGTATCATGCCGGCGGTGGCCGGTACCATCATCGTGGCCAGCAGTATGCGGAAGAGCTGCTTCTTGCCGGGAAAGTCATAGATCGAGAAGGCATAGCCGCCCATGGAGCAGAACAGGAGCGTCAGTATCACATAGCTGAACGTGACCTTGCAGCTGTTGCCGAAGGCGCGCATCAGGTTGATCGAATCGTTCATGTTCTTCCAGTTGGTCGCGAGGTTGCTGCCGAACGTGAGTATCGGCGGGAAGGAATAGATCTCGTTGGTCTTGAGCGTGGACATGACGAACATCAGGTAGAAGGGTATCAGCATGATCAGCGCCACCAGTATGAGCACGGAGTACAGCGCGATCTTCTTGCCCACGGTGCCAAGCCTCGACAGCACCAGCAGCAATACGATATACCCGAACAATATGATAAGCAGCGTAGTCATCAGCGCTTCGCCCCCTTCGGCTCCCGGTCCTCGGTGACGCGGTTGAGGACGGTGGAGATCAGTATGATCATGATGGTGATGACATAGGCCACGGCGGAGGCATAGCCGTACAGCGTGCCGCCCTGCGGGGCCTTGTTGAGCAGGTAGATCATCAGCGTGAGCGCGCCGTTGTTGGTGCCGCCCGTCCAGCTCGATCCTGTCAGCACGAAGGGCTCGGTGAACAGGTTGAACATGCCGATGGTGGACTGTATCAGCGTGAAGAGTATGATGGGCTTGAGCAGCGGTATCATCACCTTGAACACGATGTCCACGTGGTTCGCGCCGTCGATCGCCGCCGCCTCATAGATGTCGTTGTTGATGCCCTGCATGCCCGCCAGGTAGATGACCATGTTCCAGCCGATCCACTTCCAGGCGAACATGACGATGACCGCCACCTTGATCAGCGATCCGTCGCCGCCCAGCCAGTTGATGGGCGCCTCGCCGAACAGGCTCAGGAACCAGTTGAGCAGGCCGTAGTTGTAGCCGAACATATTGGAGAATATGATCGTGATAGCCACGGCCGAGGTGACCATGGGCATGAAGTATATGGTCTTGAAAATGTTGGGGCCCTTGACCAGGTTGCTGTTCAGTATGTACGCCAGTATCAGGCCGCCCAGCAGTATCGGTATGTGGGCGATGATGCCTATGAACAGCGTGTTGTAAAGCGCCTTCCAGAAGAGCGGATCCTTGAACAGGTTGACGTAGTTCTGCACGTCGACGAAGTGCATGTCGCTCAGGCCGTCCCAGCGGAAGAAGCTGAGCACGAAGCCCGAGATCATCGGGAACAGGTTGAAGATCAGAAACAGTATGTAGAACGGAGCGATATACGCATAGGCCACGCGATACTGGTACAGCGTCGCAAAGAAGCCTTTTTTCTCGTACTTGGGCACGGCTTTCACACCTTTCCATGGAGCCGGGCGGCGTATCGCCCTTCCCCTCTCTTCCTTATCAACAGAGGCCGGCGCTGGGCCGACCTCTGCATAAAGTGTTGATCGTTATGACTTATTCGCCATCCCAGACGCCGGCGTCCTTGAGGACCTGGATCTGCTGCAGCTTCAGCTCGGCGCAGGCCGTCTCGATGTCGTTGCCCAGGCGCTCGCGGATCTGCTCGGGCGTCTCGCCGGCCTCGGCGCCGGCGTTGAACGCTGAGTAGATGTAGCCTTCAGCGGTGGTGTCCATGATCGTGTTGTACACGGCGGGCACCTGACCGGCGATCTCGGCCGCCAGCTTGTTGGGGGCCTGTCCGCCGAAGTAGGGGTCGCCTTCCTCGTACAGCTCGGGCGCGGCGGTCCAGGCGGGCTCATAGGCGGGGAAGTAGTCCACGGCCTTGAACATGGCGTTCTGGCCCTCGGAGGTGCACAGCATGTAGGTCAGGAAGGCCCACGCGGCTTCCTTGTTCTCGCTCTGCTCGGGGATGACCAGGAAGGAGCCGCCCCAGTTGGTGGCGGGCATGCCGGCGGGCAGCGCCACGGCGCGCCAGTGGCCGGCGCCATCGGGATCGATGTCGGTCTTCAGGAAGCCGGAGAACCAGGAACCGGCGGCCACGCACACGCAGGTGCCGGCCTGATACGCGGCATAGGCCTCGGTGGACCACATGTCGACGTTCATGTCCCAGCCGTTCTCACGTATCTTGAGGCACGCCTCCAGGCACTCGATGTCGCCCTCGCGCTCCAGCACCAGGTTCAGGTCCTCGTCGTAGTAGTCGCGGTTGATGAACAGCCACTGGTAGGGATACGCCGCGGAGGGCAGGAACCAGCGCTGGCCGGGTATGGACACCTTCTCGGCGGCCTCGAGGAAGCCGTCCCAGGTGGAGAACAGCTCGGTCACTTCGTCGGGATCGGTGGGCAGGCCGACCTCTTCAAAGACGTCCGAACGATAGTACAGCAGCGTGGGGCCCAAGTCCCAGGGGATGGCGACCATGCGGGTGCCGTCATCGGAGATGGCCTGGTTCCACTTGAAGGGGCCGAAGTCGTCCTTATAGTCCTGAGCGCCGAACTGGTTCAGGTCGCACAGCGCGAGGCTGTTCTTGTACTGGGCGATGTAAGCGCCCTCGACCATGGCCACGTCGGGCGCGCCGGAGCCGGCCGCCAGAGAGGTCTGCAGGGACTGGTGATGCGCAGTGGTGTCGGTGAACACCAGCTCGACTTCGATGTTGGGGTACATCTCGTTGAAGCCGTCCATGGCGGCCTTGAAGCCGTCGTCGCCGGACGGCCAGCCGCCGACTTCGATGTAGCCGGAGATGTCGGTGTTGGGCTCGGCATGGGCGATGGCCGCAAAGGACAGCGCCATGACCAGGGTCAGGATGAGAGCCAACGTCTTTTTCATACTGCTTCCTCCTCGTGTGTTCGTCGGTATATCACGGCCCCGCTCTGCCCGGAGGGGGCTTTCGACCTGATTCATATGCGGCGCACCGTGCCGCCCATCAATATGTCCTGAGGCTGCATGCGCACCTTTTCCGCGCGGCCGCCGCGCATGCGGCGCAGCAGCGCGTCGACGCACACGCGCCCACATTCGAGGGGCTTCAGATCGAGCACCGCAAGCGGTATGTCGTAGTGCCCGCGCATGAACGTGCCGTCATAGCTGGCTACGGAGAGGTCCTCCGGGACCCTGACGCCCCGCTGCCTGAGCCCCGCCAGGAACCCCAGCGCCATCTCCTCGTTGAAGGCGATGACCGCGGTGGCGTCGCTGTCGGCGTCCAGGAACGACTCGGCGGCAGACATGCCGTTTTCGAAGAATCCGTCGTACGGGGATCCGCCTTCCCGCACGTCCACGGGCCAGCCGCCGTCATCCTCGGGGCCGAAGTAGTAACCCATAAGGCGTTCGCCCAGCACGGGCGCCATGCACGCGCGCCACGCGATGCCCCGCGTGTTGTGTATCGTGATGGGATAGGGCGTGACCATGGCGATGCGCTCGTGCCCGGATGAACGCAGCGCGTCGACCAGCAGCTCCGTGCCCTTCCACAGGTCGCAATCCACGATGGAGATCGCCCTGGGCATGCTCAGGTTCGTGCCGAAGCTGGCCGCCACGATGGGGAACGCGCTCTTCCCGGCCTCGCCGGTGAGGAAGTCGTACGCCAGCGCTTCGTTTGAGAATATCACGCCGTCCACGGCGCTGAGCGCCGCCCGGTCCGGCTGCGTCCTGGTGAGCACCGCGCGGTAGCCTTGCTCCGCCGCGCGCGCCGTGACGCCCTCGAACATCTCTATGTTGAATGGATTGTGCAGGTTCTCGCAGTGGAACAGTATGCTGTGCGCAGCGTGTGCGGCGCTCTGCAATGCCCTGGGGCGGGGGTCGTAGCCGAGCTCCCTGGCCAGCGCGAGTATGCTCTCGCGCTTCTCCGTCTCGACATACCCCGTGCCGTTCAGCGCGCGGGAGACCACCGAGACCGATACGCCGAGCCTTTCGGCTATGTCCCTGCGCGTTACCATCTCCGCCGGCCTCCTTCGATGCGGCGGCTTCGCGCCGGTGTCGGTAAAGGCACATACTTTCCAAAAACTGACATCTTGAACAAGTTGTGTTGGATTATACCACAGTTTTATTAATATCATTGAGAGATGAAATGGATTTGCCGTTGCCAAAAAATGTGGACGTTCGTCCACATGGTGTGCATGGGCATATTCCGGTTTGTTTCGTTATGCTCTCTTTTCTGCCTTTTTCTTGTTACTCGCGCCGGGTTGACACAATATGAAGGGGGCTGCCTCTTCTGATGCATGACATCATTATGAGACAGCCCCGTCACATCTATATTTGTATAAGGCTCTTACTTGACCACCACGTTGACCAGCCTTCCGGGCACGTACACCAGCTTGACCACGCTCTTGTCGCCCACGACCTTCTTCATCTCGTCCAGCGCCATGAAGTAGTCGCTCGCGCCCTCGCGGGTCAGGTCCGCCGGCACCATCAGGCGCGTGCGCACCTTGCCGTTCACCTGCAGCACGATCTCGACGGTGTCCTTGACCAGCTTGCTCTCGTCGCAGGTCGGCCACTGCGCGTGCAGCAGCTCGCCCTCGACCAGGCCGTTGCGCTGGTTCATCTCCTCGGTGATGTGCGGCGCGACGGGGTTGAGCAGCGTGACCAGCGTCTTCAGCTCGCCGCGCGTGACAGAGCCCTTCGCGTAGAAGGCGTTCACCAGCGTCATCATCTGCGCGATGGCGGTGTTGTACTTCATGCGCTCGAAGTCCTCGGAGACCTTCTTGATCGTGAAGTGCACGTCATAGGCCATGTCGTCGGATATCGCCTCGTCGTCGGTGAGCATCTCCTGCAGGCGCCACACGCGGTCCAGGAACCTGCGGCAGCCACGCGCGCCGTCCGTGGACCACGGGATCGCCTGGTCGAAGGCGCCCATGAACATCTCGTACATGCGGAACGCGTCCGCGCCCAGCTCGTCCACGATGTCGTCAGGGTTGACCACGTTGCCGCGGGACTTGGACATCTTCTCGCCGTCCGCGCCCAGTATCATGCCGTGCGACGTGCGCTTCTGATACGGTTCGGGCGTGGGCACCACGCCTATGTCATACAGGAACCTGTGCCAGAATCGGCTGTACAGCAGGTGCAGCGTGGTGTGCTCCATGCCGCCGTTGTACCAGTCAATGGGCAGCCAGTACTTCAGCTCGTCCATGTCGGCCAGGCATTCGTCGTTGAAGGGATCGATGTAGC
>SVGK01000283.1 GCA_015056395.1 Clostridiales bacterium | reverse complement strand
AGCTGGCCCGCGAGACCGGCTTTGACGACATCAACATGGACCTGATCGCCGCGTTGCCGGGCGAAACCCCTGAGATCTTCGCCGCATCGCTGGAAAAGGTCATTTCGCTGGATCCTGAGAGCATCACCGTGCATTCGCTGGCCATCAAGCGTTCCAGCAAGCTGCACGAGATGATGCACGTTTCCGGTTCCGGCCACACGCAGGTATCCGCATCGGGCGCAGGCGAGATGATCGCCCATGCCCGCCGCAGGCTGCGTGAGGGCGGCTGGCTGCCCTATTACCTCTACCGCCAGAAGTACATGGCCGGCAACCTTGAAAACGTGGGCTATGCCAAGCGCGGCAAGGCCTGCCTGTACAACATCGGCAACATGGAAGAGACCGCCAGCGTGCTGGCGCTGGGCGCGGGCGCGATCACCAAGTGGCTGTACGACCGCGAGCAGCGCGCCGAGGCGCAGGGCGTCGACGTGGAAGCCATGCGCTTCTCGAACCTGCAGCTGAGGATAGAACGCGCGCCGAACGTGCGCAACGTGGAGCAGTACATCGAACGCGTCGAAGAAATGGTCGAGAGGAAGAGCAGGCTGATCGTCTGTTGACAGACGTGATAGAATAGAGGCAGGGAGGTATGGACACCATGGCACAGCGGGAATACAGGGATCGCCTCTTCTGCTATATATTCGGCAGCGAGCAGCACAGGGATTGGACGCTCTCTCTGTACAACGCCGTCAACGGCTCAAGCTACACCGATCCTGCCGCGATCACGATCGCGACGCTGACGCAGGTGGTGTACATGGGCATGCATGACGACGTCGCGTTCCTGATCTCCAACGAGATCAACCTGTATGAACAGCAGTCGACGCTCAACCCGAACATGCCGCTGAGGCTCCTGCAGTATACGGGCAACATTTACGAGAAGCTGATCACGCTTTCACGAAAGAACAAGTACGGCACAAAGCTGATACGTCTGCCCGCGCCGAAGCTCGTCGTATTCTACAACGGCCGAACCGACGAACCGGACGAACGGATACTTCGCCTGTCCGATTCTTTCGCAGCGGAACAGCGGGACGATGCAGACATAGAGGTGCGCGTGCGCATGATCAACATCAACAAGGGGCGCAGCGCACGACTGATGGAAGACTGCGGGCCTCTGCGCGAATATGCATGGCTCGTGGACGATGTCAGAGTAAAGGAGCGCGACATGGAATTGAAGGACGCGATCGACAGCGCGATCGACGCGATGCCGGATGATTTCATACTCAAACCATTTCTCGAGGCGAACCGTGTGGAGGTGAAGAAAATGCTGCTCACGGAATACGACGAAGCTAGGACGATGGAGCTGTTCAGGGAAGAAGGCCGCGAAGAAGGTCTTGCGGAAGGACGCGCGGAGGGACGTGCGGAAGGCCGCGAGGAAGGACAGAAGAGCATGCTGCACGCATTTGCCCAGCTCGTAAAGGACGGCATTCTCTCGAAGGATGACGCGGCCTTCCGATGCGGGCTGTCCGTGCAGGAGTTCGAGCAGGCCGTAAAGGACTGCTGACGCGCGATCGGATGAGATCAGGCCTTGGAGGTGTGAAGACCATGAAGCGGCTGTTTGCGGTGCTGTTGTGCGTGCTCGTCGCAGCCACGCTCGCTGCCTGCGTCGGGAGGGACCCCTATCTGGACGCGGAGGACCCCGTGGCGACCATCACGCTGGAGGACGGCGGCGTCATGCGCTTCAGGCTCTATCTGAACGAAGCGCCCAACACGGTGGCGAACTTCGCCTCCCTTGCGAACCGCCGCTTCTACGACGGGCAGGTGTTCTTCAGGGTCGTGCCCGGCGTGCTGATACAGGCGGGCTCCCCCACCAATGACGGGAGCGGAGGCGCGGGCTACGCCATCAAGGGCGAGTTCTCCGCCAACGGCGTGGACAACACGCTTTCGCACCTGCGCGGCACGCTGTCCATGGCGCGCCTGAACGGCGAACAGAACTACGACACCGCCAGCAGCCAGTTCTTCATCGTGCAGGGCAACTATTCGCAGCTGGACGGCAGCTACGCCGCCTTCGGCACGGCTATGGACGTGGAGACGCTGGATACGCTGGACCGCATCGCCAACCGCCCCGTGGACGCCAACAACGCGCCGCTCGCGCCCGTCAAGATCGCTTCAATACGCGTGGACACGCACGATCTCGAACTGAAGCCCGTAGAAAAGATACAATAGGAGGAACCACTATGTCCAATCCCATCGTCACCATCGAAATGGAAAACGGCGGCAGGATCGTCGCCGAGCTCTACCCCGACGTCGCGCCGAACACTGTGGCCAACTTCGTGTCGCTGGTATCGTCCGGCTTCTACGACGGACTCATATTCCACCGCGTGATCAGGGGCTTCATGATACAGGGCGGCGACCCGACCGGCACCGGCATGGGCGGCCCGGGTTATTCGATCAAGGGCGAATTCGCGCAGAACGGCTTCCGCGACAATACGCTCAGGCACACGCGCGGCGTGCTGTCCATGGCGCGCAGCATGATGCCCAACTCCGCGGGCAGCCAGTTCTTCATCATGCACGCCGACGCGCCGCATCTGGACGGCGCATACGCCGCGTTCGGCAAGGTGACCGAGGGCATGGAGACGGTCGACGCCATCGCCAACGCGCGCACGGGCGCGCAGGACCGTCCCGTAGAGGACCAGCGCATCTCCCGCGCCACGGTCGAGACGTTCGGGCAGGAATACGCGCCCGTCAAATACGGAAAGTGAGGCTGCTGGTCATCGACGGCCAGGGAGGCGGCATAGGCCGCGCACTGGTCGAGCGCATACTGGCGCGCTGGCCGCAGGCGGACCTCGCCGCGGTCGGCACGAACGCCATCGCCACCACGGCCATGCTGAAGGCCGGCGTGCGCAAGGCCGCCACGGGCGAAAACGCCGTACGCGTGTCCGCGCGCGGCGCCGATGTGATATTGGGGCCCATTGGCATCATCGTCGCGGACAGCATGATGGGCGAGATCTCCCCCGCCATGGCGCAGGCCGTGGGCGCGGCGGACGCGCGCAAGATACTGATCCCCTCCGCGAAATGCTCGGCCTACATCGCCGGCACGGGCGGGCAGGGCGTACAGGCGCTGATCGACGACGCGATGGAGGCGCTGAGCGCGCACATGCGCGCCGAAATGTAAATTGTTCCATTGCCCTTCATCGCCGTATTGACATTCGACACGCTTTCAACTACAATAGGCACGAAAACCGCTGGGGGCGCCGCAAGGCTGAGATGGACCTTCAAGTCCTGTCCCTTGGAACCTGACGTGGATAATCCCACCGTAGGGAAGCGGAGCGCCGTACATCGTCCGGCACCCGTTTCCCGCGCGCCTTGTTCCGTCGAACAGGGCGCGCGGGTTCCTTTTGCGGAAGAGCGAAAGGAGCGTATCACAGATGAAGAACACGATCAAACTGATGCTTGCCGTGCTGCTGGGCCTGCTCATGGCCTTCATGCCGGCGCTGGCCGAGACCGCTGACGGCACTGCGGCGGAGGCCGTGGAAGAGGCAGTGGAAGAGGCCGCCGAGACGACAGAAGAGGCCGCCGAGGAAGCGGAAGAAGAGGAAGCGCCGAAGAGCTGGTTCCAGACGGCCTTTGGCGAATTCAGCGAGGCCAGCCCCGTCACGCTGGTCATG
>SVGK01000282.1 GCA_015056395.1 Clostridiales bacterium | reverse complement strand
TTGCGGTTCACTACGCTTGGCGGTAAATACCCGTGGCAGGACTTTCACCCGCGAGAATTGTACCATGCCCGCCACACACATCAAAACGCGAGGACATCCGTCAGGACATCCCCGCGCTATATCCAAATGATATGTATTCCCCTACGGAGCGCACAGCAAAAAAACGTTCCCGCTCGCCCCGCAACTCCTAACTCCTAACTCCTAACTCCTCTTTCACTCCTTCTCCTTGCGCTGCATCAGCACCGCCGCCACGACGATGGCGCCCTTGAACGCATCGGTCAGGAAGGCGTCCACGCCCAGGAGTATCAGCAGGTTGTTCATGATGCCTATGATCAGCACGCCCAGCACCGTGCCCAGTATCGAGCCGCGGCCGCCGGACATCGCCGTACCGCCCACCACGACCGCCGCGATGGCGTCCAGCTCATAGCCTGAACCGGCGGACGCCACGTCCATGCCGCCCAGGCGGCTCAGCTGCGCCACCGCCGCGATGGCCACGACCAAGCCGGAGATCATGTAGACCTTCATCTTGACCTTGTTGACGTTGATGCCGGACAGGCGCGTCGTGCGCTCGTTGGAGCCTACGGCGTATACGTAGCGGCCGAACGCCGTGTGCTTCATCAGCAGGAAGAACAGCACCGCAAGCACCAGCCAGTAGATGATGGTCATGGGGCGCTGCCCGCCGATCATCGTGTTGGAGATCGCCTCGAAGGACTTTGGCACCGTGGGGGTATAGCTCTTCGTGAAGTACTGCGACACGCTCCTGACCACGTTCATGACACCCAGCGTCACGATGAACGGCGGCACGCGGCCCTTCGTGACCAGCAGGCCGATCACCGCGCCTATGGCCACGCCCGTGATCAGCGCCACGATGATGCCCAGCAGGAACGCGGCAGGTCCCGTGAGGCCGAAGCGCACGAACACGCCGTGGTCGCCGGTATCGATCATGGTCATGAGCACCGTGCCCACGCCCGCCAGCGTGGAGCCGACCGCCAAGTCGATGCCGCCGGTGATGATGACCAGCGTCATGCCCAGCGCGATGATGCCCACGGAGCTGTTCGCGCGCAGCACGTTGAACGTGTTGTCGAACCAGAACTTGCCCCACGCGCCTATGGAGCCCTGTCCGAAGCCCAGCGCGTAGGTCTGCAGCACCAGCATCACGATCAACGCCATGCCCACGGAGAACACGGGGTTGGCGCGCCACCTGCGCGCGAAGGGCTCCGCGAAGAAGGCCATCACGACGCCCAGCGCGAACAGCAGTATCGCCGTGAACAGCACGCCTATGAAGTTGTCCGCAAGCTGTATCTCTATGCGCTCCATGAGCGTGAGCTTCGTGCCGGAGGCCGCCTGCCAGGTGGCTCTCGCCTGCCCCGCCCAGTCGGATATGCGATCGGGCATCTCCTGAGACAGCGTCGACGCGCGCTCACCGATCAGGTCGACCGCCTCCCTGCAGGCCTCTATGCTGTCCGTCGCGGGGGCCTCGAACGCCGCAAACTCCATCTCGACGGCCGGCTTGCCGGGCAGCGTCTCGGTCACCTTGCCCACGCCGTCGATCACCGTGGACACCGCGCCTTCGGCATCCTCCAGCGCAGACTGCGCCGTCTTCACAACGGCCTGATAGAGCGAGAGCACCTTGTCGTCCGCCATGCCCTGCACCTGCGACACGCCGTCCTCGAGCGGTCCGAGCGCATCGGACTGCGGGTTCTCCTCGCGCAGCGCGTCCACGCCGATGCCCAGCCGGTCCAGCGACTTCATCAGCGTGTCGACGTCCTGGTTGCCGGTGTCGTCGCTGTCCAGCGCCAAGTCGAGCTCAGAAAGCGCCTCCTGCGCGTCCTCCATGGCGCCGTCCAACCCTGTCAGCTTGTTCTTCGCCGTGGACACCTTCTTGTCGAGCGAGGAGAGGCTCTTTCCCGCCTTGTTTATGCCGTCCACCGTCGCCGCGCTTTGGCGCGCGGCCGCCAGGCGGCCTGCAAAGCTGCCGTCGCCGTCCTTTGCGTGGTCCGCGATGACGCCCACCGCGAACACGGCGATGGCTATGACGATCAGCGCGATGCCTGCGATCTTCCACTTCTTCATGGTTCGTCCCTCTCCTTACAGCGACCCGCCCGCGGCGAGAAGCATTATGGTGTGCTCGTCCAGCTGTTTGTCGGCGAGCTCGCCCACGACGTTGCCGTGGTACATGACCAGCGCGCGGTCGCACAGGCGTATGATCTCCTGCGCCTCGCTGGACAGTATCACGATGCCCACGCCCTGCTCCGCAAGGTGCAGTATGATATCGTATATGTCCTCCTTCGCGCCGACGTCGACGCCCTGCGTGGGGTTGTCGAATATCAGCACGCGCGGCGCGGCGGAGAGCCATTTGGCCAGCACTACCTTCTGCTGGTTGCCGCCGGACAGGCTGGTGATGGGCAGGTCGACGTCCTGCACCTTGATCGACAGGTCGCGTACGTTCTTTTCCATGTTGGCGCGTATGGTCCTGCCGTCGATCCAGCCCATGCGGCTGAAGCGCCCGTATGTCACGATGGAGGCGTTCTCGAGCACGCTCAGGTCCTTTATGATGCCGTTTTCCTTGCGGTTGCGCGGCACATAGCCAAGCCCCTCCGCGTAGGCCTTCGTGGTCGACCTGACGGAGGTCTGGCGCCCCGCGATCGTGACCATGCCCTCATAGTCTGGCGTGACGCCGAAAATCGCCCGGAACAGCTCGCTGCGGCCGTCGCCCAGCAGGCCCGTGAAGCCCAGTATCTCGCCCGCGCGCAGCGTGAACGAAACGTCCCTGAACTGGCTGCCGCGCGTGAGATGGTCCGCGCGCAGCACCTCGTCACCTAAATGCACGTCGCGGCTGAGCTTCTCCGTGCGCACGTCGTGCCCGACCATCCAGCGCGCCAGGTCGCACTCCGTCACGTCCTTCACGTCGCCCTGCATGGCGACCTCGCCGTCGCGCAGCACGGTGAACGTGTCGCAGATGGTCAGCACCTCGCCCAGCTTGTGCGATATGAACACGATGGACACGCCCGTGGCCCTGACCGTGCGCATCATCTCGAACACGCGCGCGATCTCGACCTCTGTGAGCGACGTCGTGGGTTCGTCCATGATGATGGTCTGCGCGTTGAACAACAGCGCGCGCGCGATCTCGATGATCTGTTTATACGAAGCGTCCAGCTGGGACAGGGGCGTGGCGGGGTCCAGATCGACGTTGAGCCGCGTGAGCACGTCGCGCGATCTCTCGATCATCGCCTTCCTGTCCAACACGAAGCCCTTCTTGAGCTCGTTGCCCAGAAACAGGTTTTCATAGATGTTCAGGTCGTTGACCAGGTTCAGCTCCTGGTGTATGAAGGCGATGCCCGCGTCCATGGAATCCTTGGGCGCATGGAACACGCGCGCCTGTCCGTCGACCGTGATCGTGCCCGCGCCGGGCTGGAGCACGCCACCCAGTATGTTCATCAGCGTCGATTTGCCCGCGCCGTTCTCGCCGATCAGCGCGCGGATCTCGCCGTCTCCGACGGCGAAGTCCACGCCTTTCAGCACGAGGTTGGCGCCGAAGGACTTCTCGATGCCGGTCATAGTCACTGCCATAGTTTTTCGCCCTTCAAAGGTGGTCTCGGGGGGGTGTACGGATGCCTTCGTCCCTTCAAGGAAACAGGG
>SVGK01000033.1 GCA_015056395.1 Clostridiales bacterium | reverse complement strand
CACGTTGACCGTCAGCTGGAATATCAGGAACTTGCGGATGGACTTGAACATCGTGCGGCCGTAGAGTATGGCCTTGTCGATGGACAGGAAGTTGTCGTCCAGTATCGTGATGTCGCCGGCCTCCTTGGCGACCTCGGTGCCGGAGCCCATGGCGAAGCCGACATCCGCCTTCTTGAGCGCGGGGGAGTCGTTCACGCCGTCGCCGGTCATGCCGACCACCAGGTTGAGCTCCTGCGCGCAGCGCACCAGGCGGCTCTTGTCCGTGGGCAGCGCGCGCGCGACCACGCGGAGGTTCGGCAGTATCTTCTTGAGCTCGTCGTCGGTCTTTTCGGCCATCTCCTGGCTGGTCAGCGCCACGTCGGAGGGCTCGCGCAGCAGGCCCGCTTCGCGGGCTATGGCGACGGCGGTCTCCTTGCGGTCGCCGGTGACCATGACGACCTGTATACCGGCGTCCTGCACTTCCTTGATGGCGGGTATGACCTCCGTGCGCACGTTGTCGCGTATGGACAGCACGCACACCAGCGTCAGATCCCTGCCGTCCGGGTCGCCCTCCGTCTTCGCCACGCCCAGCAGGCGCATGGAGCGGCCGGCCTGCGCGTCCATGTAGGTCAGCAGCGCGGACTGCACGTCATGATTGAGCGGCTTGACGGCGCCCGTATCGTCTATGAACGTGGAGCAGCGCTCTATGATGCGCTCCGGCGCGCCCTTCAGATAGGTGATGGTCTTGCCGTCGCGTGTGACGGTCACGTCGGACATCTTCTTCGTGGAATTGAAGGGGTTGAAGGACCTGACCTCGTCGCGGCTCATGTTGACAAGCGCGTTCTCGCCCATCAGGAAGGCCATCATGGCGCGGTCGGTGGAGTTGCCGCCTATGATCTCCTGTCCGGAGACGGTGGCGGAGTTGTTGAGGCCTATGCCGGTGACCACGTCCACGCGCATGTTGGCGGGCAGATCGGCGAGCTTGGTGAACACGCGCTGGTTGCCGGTGGCCAGCTCGACCACGGACAGGCGGCCCTGTGTGATGGTGCCGGTCTTGTCCGTGAACAGCAGCGACAGGCTGCCGGCCGTCTCAAGGCCGTTGATCTTGCGCACGAGCACGTTGTCCTTGATCATGCGTATGGACTGGAACGAGAGCAGTATGCTCGTGAGCATGGGCAGGCCTTCCGGCACGGCGCATATGATGATGGTGACCGCCACGGTCACGGCCTCTATGATCAGGCCGATCCAGCCGGACACCGGATCCTCGAACGCGGCCACGCTGCCGTTCAGCACGTTGACCAGTATCACGCCTATGATGATCGCCACGGCGCCTATGTAGCCGAACGTGGAGATCTGCTTTGCGAGCTTTGCGAGCTTGACCTGCAGCGGCGTCTCGCGGGTGTCCTCCTGGACCTCCAGCGCCAGCTCGCCGAAGAGCGTCTTGTCGCCAACGACCTTGACCTCGAGGTAGCCCTCGCCGGACACGACGACCGTGCCGCGGTAGGCGTAGCAGGTGTTCAGCAGGTCCTTGACGTTGTACTCCGCGCCCGAGGCGTTCGGCGCCTTGCGCGCCTCCTCGGTCTCGCCGTTCAGCGCGGCCTGGTCGACCATGACCTCGCCCTCGACCATCTCGCCGTCCGCGGGCAGCTTGTCGCCGGCCTGCAGATAGATGATGTCGCCCACGACGACCTCGCTGACGTGCACCTCGTGCAGCTGGCCGTCGCGCAGCACCTTGGTCATTTCCTTGGATTCTTCCTCAGCCTTGAGCAGGCTGGCCTTGCCCTCCTGGCTGTGCTCAGAGACGCTGGCCACGCCGTTGGCCAGCAGTATCGCGACCAGCACGCAGACCGGCTCGTACCACTCGGCCTTGCCCATGAGCCACAGCACCACCTGTATCGCCAGAGCGACCAGCAGTATCATGATCATGGGGTCCTTGAAGCCCTCGAGTATCTTCTTCCACAGCGGATCCGGCGGGATCTGCGTGAGCGTATTCGGGCCGTGCTTGCGACGGCTCTCTTCAACCTGTTGACTGGTGAGTCCTTTGAGATTCATGTTAAAGTTCCCTCCTGACAGATGGGTATAAGGACAGGCCCGTTTGCCTGTCCACAAGACCCTCGATGATAATTATATCCGCTTATTTACCAAAAATCAATAGCCTGAAGGCCTTTGGGGACAGTTTTGTGCAAGCGATGCGCAGCCCGGCGGCAAAGAGTCGGAGTTTTGCGACAGGCGGGAGGGATCTGGAGACAGGTTTCAATAAAGTATAAGTCAGAGAATGGGGTGACGAACACTGAAGCAGTACCGGGACCAATAATAGTTTTCACATGATGTGACCGAATACATAACGCCTTGACCGGCCGCCATCCTTGACGAACCTCCTCTTGTCTGCTTGTAAGGGTTCACGGCGACGGGTGAGAGGCTGGAAACGGGACCTTCTCCCGCCGCCGTGGACATAAGTATAGCAGACAGGAGGAGATCGAGGGAGAGCCGAAGGCTCGACTAGCGGCGCGGTCACCTGGCTGACCCGCCGCGTACCCTCGGCACGGCGCAGCCGGGTCGAGGGCGAAGACAGTCAAGGACACCTACGGTGCCGCGCCTGCGGCGCGGTGGCTACGCTGTACGTGATCCAACGGGTCACGTCAGCTCGGGGATCAAGGTCGGAAACAGCGGGTGACTTGAGGTAACGTCGCGGAGGCGGCGTCAAACAACGACGCCGCTCCGGTCGAGGCTCGTGCGTGACGAAACTGTCGAAGAGATTTATTCGGGCTTCGTTCATCACCCTATTTGCAGACTATCACCTCTAATGAAAATAAGAGTACGGATATCGCAAATATCGCGATGATGTACGCTTATTCGTATGCTTATTTTGAAATAAGCGTAGAGAACGCGAAAATAAGCATACAAAACACAAAAATAAGCATAGATAGCACGAGAATAAGCATACATGTCGCCAAAAATAAGCGTACGTCTCCGCAAGATCCCGCGAAGACGTACGCTTGCTTCAGGCGTTCTGTCGATCCCTGCCGGCTTCAGCCCTTTACCCATTCATAGATCCATTCCGTGCGCTCCTCGTCCGAGCCGCGGTTGTGGCGGCCGCCGCACGCGGCGACGCGCACAAGCCCCAGCTTTTCCATGAGGCGCGCGCTGGCGGCGTTCTCCGCGTCGCAGTGCGCGATGATGCGCGGCGCGCCCTGCACGTCGACGCACCAGTCCATCAGCGCCCGCGCCGCCTCGAGCGCGTATCCGCGGCCCGTGTGGTCCGGGTGTATGATCCAGCCCAGCTCGAACCCGCCGTCCTCCTCGCGCCACGCGCTGACCGCGCCTATGTGCGCGCCGTCCAGCAGCACCGCGAATTCGAAAAAGGAAGGGCATTCCTTCTTCCACTCGTCCTCGGCCTGCTGCAGGAACGCGGCGGTCTCCTCGAGCGAATCGTTGGGCAGGTTCATCATGTACCTGGTGTGCGCCGGGTCGCCGGCGTAGGCGTGCGTCGACAGGGCGTAGCGCGGGCCCGCGGGCGTGAGCGCGAGGCGGTCTGTGCGTATCTCGGCGGTCATCGTTCCTCCGAAGCTTCGATCGTATCGCGTATGTCCACGTATGTGACGCCGTGTCCGGTCGCGGGCAGGAACCTGTCCGTGAAGTCCCGCGTGGACATGGCAAGCGTCATCGTGTTGTCGCAGGGATGGAAGGCCAGCCTGGGCAGCGCCAGCAGGGATCTGTCCATCAGGAAGCGCACGCTTTGTTCGCGGTCGAACACAAGCCCCATGGGCGACACGGCGCCGGGATGCGTGCGCAGCATCGCCTCGAGCGGCGCTTCCTCGGCGAACATGAGCCTGGGCGTGCCCGCCTGGCGCGAGACGTCCTTCGTGACCAGCCGCGCCTCGGGGCGCGTGAGCAGCAGCGCATAGAGCCTTTTGCTCTTCGTGGTCAGGAAGTAGTTCTTGCAGACGGTCGCGCCCATGCTTCGCGCGATCGGAATGCAGTCCTCTATGTGGTGCGCGGGCGCGTGCGCCGCGCGGTTGTACGCGATGCCCATGCCGTCCAGCGCGGCGAACACCTCTTCCGCCGTGGTCATAGCGAACGCAGGTCCTTTCCGCGAAACGGCAGTATGCCCCACTGCCTGTGGTCGAACAGCCGGCTTGCGACGCGCTCGCCGTAGCGCTCCTGCAGCTGCGCCGGCGTCAGGTTCGTGGCGATCAGCGTGTGCCGCCCCTGCGCCATGCGCTCGTTCAGCAGCAGGAAGAGGTACTCCACGGTGATGTTCTTCATCATGGGCTCGCTGCCCAGGTCGTCGATCAGCAGAAGCGGCGCGGTGAGCATCAGATCGAAGGCGCTCTCCTTGTCCAGCAGGTCCATGTGCTTTATGCGCATCGCCTCGTACATGCGAAACGCCGTCACGCGCACGGCGGAGAAGCCGCGTTCGGTCACGCGGGCGTACACGCAGTTGAGCAGGAAGGTCTTGCCCAGGCCGCCCTTGCCGTGGAGCAGTATGTTGCGGAAGCGCGTGTCGGGGAAGCGGTCGGCATAGCGCTCCAGCGTCTGACGCGCCTTTTCGGCGTTCCTGCGCTGGTCGTCCTCCTCGGGGAATATGGATATGTCGAAGCGCTCGAAGTTCTGCTGCGCGACGTCCGCCATGCTGCCGTCCTCGGTCATGCGATGCCTGAGCCGCGCCTCGAAGCAGTCGCAGAAGCGCGCGGGCGCGTCGCCCACCAGGCCCGTATCGCGGCACACGGGGCAGCGGTATTTCAGCTGGAAGGAGTCCTCCGGGAGGCCCAGCGCCTTCAGGCGCGCGCGGATCAGGGCGTTGTGCGCCTTCCCCTGCGCCTTGATGCGCTCGGCGGCGGCGCGCCTGTCTTCCGCGGTCGGCATGGACATCATCGCGCGCAGCGCCTCGCCGGTGAGCGACACGCTCTCGGCGCGCAGGCGGGCGATCTCCGGATCGCGCGCCTCGGCTTCCTCGATGCGCCTGTCCAGCGCCTGCTCGTTGGCGCGGCGCTGTGCGGCGTATTCCTCCTGCAGGGCGCGTATATGTTCCGCTCGTGTCATTTAGAGGCCCTCTTCCTCGTCGTCTAAGTCCAGAAGGTTCACGTAGTGGCTGGTGTAGTCCGTCTCGTCCGGCGTGCGCTGGTCGTAGTTGAGCGCGGGGTTCTGCCCCGCGGGCTGCGCGGCGCGGCGGTTCTCGCGCTGTGCCTTTGCCTGCTCCAGCGTGGAGACGCCGGCGGCCTGCCAGCCCTTGAGCAGCTTGTCCATGTAGCGCATGGGCAGCTGCATGTCGCGCGCGCATTCGGCGGCGAAGTCCAGTATATCGTTGGGCCAGCTTTCGCGCCAGCTCTCGTACATGCGTATGTCGCCCATCTGCACGCTGCGGTCCTTTCCGGCCAGCGTCAAAAGCCTGTGCACCTGCGTGCGCGCGTCGTTCATCCTTGCGACATAGGCTTCGGCGTCGTCCACGCGCCTTATGCCCAGCTTTGACCATTCGTCCAGCATCCACGAAAGATCCTCGAACGTGTGCTTGCGGCGGCGCGCGCACTGCGCTGCGGCCAGCTTTATGGTGCCCGGCTCTATGCCGCTTTCGAGCCACGCGCGGCAGGCGGCGCGCTGGTCGGGCGAGGGTATGCGCCTGTCGCCCAGCTCCTCCATGGCGGCCTTGAGCGCCTCGAAGCTCTGGCCGCCGTCCGGGTCGCGGCTGTTTTTCAGTATGGCGTCCAGATAGGCGAACGACGGCCTGTTGGTCTTGGTCGTCTGCGCGCACGCGGCCAGCACGTCCTGCTCGCTTAGCCCCCATTCGTCAAGCCACTTGCGCACGAGCCTGAGCTCGTCCTCCGTGGCGTCGCGGTGCATGCGCAGGTCCTGTATGACCTTCTGCGCAAGGGCATAGACCCTGTCGTCGTATTCGAGCGCGCGCCGCAGCTGCTCTTCGGTCAGCAGGCCCCTGTCCGCATAGCCGACCATTTCGTCGTTCAGCTTTTTGAAGAAGGCGTTCAGGTTGGGCTTTTTGCTCCTGGTGCGCTTCAGGCGCGCCTCCACGGCCAGCAGCACCGCTTCCTGCGAGAAGCCGAATACGTTCAGCCAGTCGTGCGCCGTCTCGTACTCCTTCGGATGGAGCAGGTTCTGCGCGCCGAACAGCGCCTGCAGGTTCGCGTTGAAATCGCGGTACCTGTAGTAATCCGACTCCATGGGCGAGGGCGCGGCGTGCAGCACGGACAGGAACGTCCACGTCGGCGGGTTGTCCGTCGCGCGCTGCACAAGGCCCTGGCGCTCCCAGTAGGTCATCGCGTTGTCGAACGTGTCGCGCTCGATGCGCAGCACGCGGCAGACCTCCTCGACGCTTGCGCCCATCTCGGGGTGCAGAAGCGCCATGCGCAGATAGAGATAGACGCGCAGGTAGCTGTCCGGCGCGCTGGGAAGGTATTCCGCCAGGAACATGTTCTCTATGGGCGTGGCGTCGTAAAGCCCGGCGGACGGATCGAAGGATATGAAAGACATGGCGGATCGAATCAATTAGTAATTAGTAATTAGTAATTAGTAATCGGGAACGGGGAGACGGTGAAGGACATCTTCTGCCCCTCACGGGGAACTTTCCCCAATGGGGCAACGCTGTCGACCTTGAACAAAGGCTTACAAATCTGAGATATTCGCCGTCGGAGGAAAATGGCGGCTGATAGCCGCCGCTGGAGGTGCTGTTGCGAACAGGTCCCCGTAGGGACGCCATTCATGGCGTCCGCCCCGTCGATGCGTGGGGCGGTCCCTGTCGTCTGACGAAATAACGTCTCGCTCCGTAGGGACGCTATTCATGGCGTCCATCCGGACGTGCGTTTTATGCATGGGAACATGGCGGCGCAGACGCCGCCGCTACGGGTGCGTATCAGGTATGCGGGATCCTTCGAAGCGACCGGCTATCGATTCCGAATTCCGAATTCCGAATCATAGATCCCCCCGGACTCTACTGCCCCCTCCCCGCCTTTGCCATCTCCGCCGCGATCGGGAACTGCGCGATCCTGAGCCCCGTGTCGCCGAACGGCTTCAGCTCGATCACGCTGGACACCATGTCCGCCTTGACGGCCATGGGTATGCTGCCGGCGCTGGCACCGTCCATCTCCCAGTCGGTCGGCACGGCCTTGACCAGCACGCGCAGGCCGTCGTCCTCGCGCCCGAAGCCCTTCGTGCGCTCCTTGCCCGGCGCGGCCTTCATGGGCTCGTCGCGCATCAGCGCCCAGTTCCACATGTCGTCCGTCTCGACCTGCCAGGAGCCGTCCTCCAGCTTCGTCCATTCCTCCTCGGGCTGCCAGGCCATCAGCAGCGGGCCGAACTCGACTGCGCCGGATTGATGATGCCAGCGCGTCAGCCGCGGCGCCGTGGGAAGCTCCAGCCGCACGCGGTCCCCGGTGGTCCAGCGGCGGCGCACGCAGCTCACCTCGCCGGCGCGCACCTGCATGATCTCGCCGTCGGGCAGATAGATCATGGGCTGGCGCGCCCAGAAGGGCACGCGCAGGTACAGCGGGAATTCCACTGGCTGCTTCACGGACACCTCGATGGTGACCGTCTGCGAAAACGGATAGCCGCCGCGCACCCTGAGCCTGACGGGCGCGCCCGCCAGCGTCGCGCGCACCGTGCAGGGCGCGTAGCTCACGGCGCTCAGGCCGTCGTCGCTCGTGGCGTACCACAGGGACGCAGCGAATTTGGGCCAGCCCTGGTGGGCGTTGGCGGTGCAGCAGCCGAAGTTCGGCGCGAAGCCGTAGAGGTTAGAATCGTCGCCGTTGTTGTACCAGCGGCGCTTTTCGCGCGAGACTTTGACCTGGTTGACCTGCTGGTCGTACTGATGTGCGGTCATGTCCGGCGTGAACGCGGCGGGCAGCGCGTTGAACGCGACCTTTTCGAGTATGTCCGGTATGTCGCTTCCGAAGTCGCCCAGCCCGATCAGCGTCTCGAGCGTGTACATCAGCTCGACCACGGCGCAGGTCTCGGTGCCCTGCGTCGGGTTGGAGCCGTTCAGGTGTTCGTCGCAGGTGAACACGCCGGACGCCACGCCGTGGTGCTTCATCAGCTTTTCCCAGCCGAAGCGGAAGCCGCCCTGCTCCTTGAAGCCGGACTTGAACAGGCTGATCACGCCCGGCGTCTTCAGGCCCATCGCCACGTTGACGCCGTGCGTCAGGTGGTACTGCGTCTGGAAGTAGGGGCGCGCCTCGCCCGTCAGCGTCTCGCCCTCGTCCTGTTCGTCCTTCATGCCCTGGAGCATGCGGTCCCACTTGAGCGAGCGCGACGTGGGCATCGTGTTGGAGAACGTGTGGAAGTGGTTCGTCCAGTCCAGCGTCTGCGTGCGCAGCCTGTAGCAGAGGTCCAGCAGGTACTTCTGCGCCGTCAGGTTGTAAAGCCAGAGCGCAAGCTCCATGTTCTCGCCGCCGCGCGCCACGGCCCAGCCCGTCAGCGGGTGGTCGTCCAGCGTGCGGTACTCATAGCGGAAGAAGCGATCCATCAGCTTCAGCACGCGCTTGTCGTTCGTGGCGGTGAAGTACTGCCTGAGCGCCTTGAGCGCCACCATGAGCGGCCAGTGGTCGCGGTTCTTTTCGGGACCGAACCAGCCGTCCTCCGTCTGGCTTGCCAATATCCATTCGATGTAGCGCATGGCCTTCGCCTTGAGATCCTCGTCGTCCAGCGTCCATGCCAGCGCGACGAGCCCGTCCAGATAGTAAGGCGCGCGCTCCCAGCCGTCGCCGTCGCCGCCCAGCCATGCGCAGTCGGGCCCCACGTCCGGCCACGCGTCGAAAAGCGGGCGCGTGAAGCCCTCCGCCTGCGTCTCGAGCTGGTCCCTGAGCCAGCCTTCGGGGCGTATCGAGCCCAGCGGCAGCGGCGAAAGCGCGTTCGGGGGCAGTGGGGAACGGTTGAAGATGGGCTTCATAATGCACCTCGGATCCTTTCGTCAGTTGAATATGTGGTACTCGCACTCTATGCGGCCATTGTAGAACCTGAGCCTTCGCGTGGCGCGGCGGCCGTATTCGCGTTCGAAGCCCATGTCCGCCGAGAAGGCGCACAGGCTCCAGCCCGGGTGGCGCGCCTGCAGCTGGCCCAGCTGTTTGGCGATGGCGTGCGCGGCGCGCGCGTTGTCGAGGCGTTCGCCGTAGGGCGGGTTCGCGATGAACGTGCCCGGCCCGCCGGCCAGGTTCACGTCGCGCAGGTCTTTGACGTCCAGTCGTATGCGCCCGGCCAGCCCCGCCTGTTTGATGTGGCGGCGCGCAAGCTCTATGGCGTCGGGGCTTATGTCCGATCCGGCGACGTCCAACGCGCGCTGGCTGCCCTGTTCGTATCTCTGCCGCGCTTCGCGCCGTATGGCTTCGATCTTTTCATAGTCGTGGTTGACCACGGGCCAGGCCTCCATCGCGAACGAGCGCGTGAGCCCCGGCGCGCGGTCCAGCGCGATGAACGCCGCCTCGACCAGCAGCGTGCCTGTGCCGCAGCACGGATCGTAGAGCGGCTGCCACGGGTGCCATCCGCTCTTGAGCACCAGCGCGGCGGCCAGCGTCTCCCGCAGCGGCGCCTCGCCGTTCCAGGTGCGGTAGCCGCGCTTGGAGAGGGGCTCGCCCGAGGCGTCCACGCACACGGTCACGCGGTCGTTGCGTATGGACACGTCGATCTGGAAGACCGCGCCCGTCTCGTCGAACCAGTCGATGCCGTAAGCGCCCTTCAGCCTTTCGACCATGGCGCGCTTTGCGATCTTCTGCACGTCGGAGGGGCTCATCAGCTGGCTGCGCACGCACTTTGCGCGTATGGGGAAGCGCGCATCGCGCGGCAGCATGTTCTCCCAAGGCACGGCCTTGACGCCCTGGAACAGCTCTTCATAGGTCGTGGCCGTGAACTCCGCCATCACGCGCATGATCCTGTCGCACGTGCGCAGCCAGAGGTTGGCGCGGAAGGCGTCCTGATACGTCCCCTCGAACGTCGCGCCGCCCACGTCCATCACGTGCACGTTCTGCATGCCCATGTGCTTCAGGTCGCGCCCGGTCATGCCCTCCATGCCGAACGCCGCCGATGCGATCCATTTCATATACTATTCACCCAATATTATTATATCCAACAGGGACAGGAAGCGCAAGGAAGGAGAGGTAAAATCGAGGCGGGAAGGGGGAGGAGCCATTCGATGGTGAAGTATGATTTGACATGCGGTTGTATTCGTGTTATCATAATTGTGCAAATATTGTAATGACGGAGGGCACACCATGGATAAGGAGAGAGCGATAAAAGTGCTGACGAACCTCTCGTTGGGCAGGGATTCAAGGACAGGTGCGATTATACCTGATGGAAGGCTGTATCTGTCGGACGATGTGCGGAACGCCTTGTCAGTTGCCGTATATTATCTTACGCAGAGCAGTCAGACGAGGGAAGACAGGCATGAACGGACGATGGAGAACGAGGCCCGCATGAAGGGACGGCGTGTGTGCGATGTTCCATTGCAAGAGATCCGTAACATGCTCGATCGATGGGAAGAGGATGTCCGGATAATGATGGATTCGCTTGAACAACAGGACGCCAGAAAAAAAGCCGGACGCAAGTGGACATCGGAGGAGTTACAGAAGCTGAAAGATCTGTATGAGGCGCACGTTCCGCTGGATGAGATCTGCCACCTTCTTGAACGCCGGGAACGCGGTGTAAGGAATATGCTTATCTCATTGAAGCTCATGCCTGATACAAGACAAACGATGCCAGGCAGGGAGCGCGCAGGTCTTCCGTGGATACCGGACGATTTTGCGATCCCACATGAAATGTATGAAAAAAGAGCGCCGGTGAAAAAGATCGCCGAACGACTGCATCGGTCGGAATACGCTGTCTTTTGCCAAATGGAGCATCTCGGATTGTACGGCGATGAGGAAGGATATCCGCCGCAGGACATGCGAAGGGTCGACAAAGACGCGCTGAGGGATATGTGCGAGAATGGCGCAACGGACGATGAGATGGCTCAGCATTTCGACATAAGCGTCAATGCGGTCAGGGCTTATCTGGTGTATTCAGGCATCCGAAAGGGGTCGCTCGGCTTTATGGTACCGCACAATGACGTTTGAGCTGCATGTACCAGTCTCGTAACGTGTAAGCCAAACAATGGAACGACCGATGCTGAAGGAGAATCTTGACCGAGAGAGATCAGCACAGTGTGAACTGGGCGCAAAGTTCCCCGACCGGCCGCCATCCTTGACGAACCTCCTCCTGCCTGCTTGACGGGTGTCACGGCGACGGGTGAGAGGTTGGAAACGAAACCTTCTCCCGCCGCCGTGAACATAAGTTTAGCAGACAGGAGGAGGACCGTCAAGGACGCTTCGCGCCGCGCCTGCGGCGCGGTGGCTTTGTAGTACGCGGTCCAACAGGTCACGTCAGCTCGGGGATCAAGGTTGGATCATAGCGGAAACCTGAGGATTCGTCGCGGAGACGGCGTCGACAGGACGCCGCTCCGGGCAAGGCTTGTGCGTACCGATACTGTGGAGCAGACCTGTTCGTCATCCTTATTTAATCGGCACAAGTCGAACAAAAGAGATGCACGAAAAAAGAGGAAGTGATCGGAACGGTTCGATCCCGTCGGTCTTGAACAAAAACATGGCAGACGTGCCTCACGGCCTCCCGTTCCGCAAGACCCATCGTCCGAGCTGCCGTCCCGAGCAGCCGGCCATTGATTCTGAATTCTTAATTCTGAATTCTGAATTTGAGATTTGAGATCTCACGTCAGCGCACACTGTCACCATGACCAGCTGCGTGTATGTGGCGGCGTAGACGCCGCCGCTACGGCATATCCCGTTCTGCAAGACCCGTCGTCCGAGCTGCCGCCCCGCACAGCCGGCCATTGATTCTGAATTCTTAATTCTTAATTCTGAATTTGAGATTTGAGATCTCACGTCAGCGCACACTGTCACCATGACGAGCTGCGTGTATGTGGCGGCGTAGACGCCGCCGCTACGGCCTCCCGTTTCGCAAGACCCATCGTCCGAGCCGCCTGCCCCGCGCAGCCGGCCATTGATTCTGAATTCTTAATTCTGAATTCTGAATTTGAGATCTGCGATCTCACGTCAGCGCACACTGTCACCATGACGAGCTGCGTGTATGTGGCGGCGTAGACGCCGCCGCTACGGCCTCCCGTTTCGCAAGACCCATAGTCCGAGCTGTCGTCCCGAGCAGCCGGCCATTGATTCTGAATTCTTAATTCTGAATTTGAGATCTCACATGTGAGATCTCACGTCAGCGCGTATACCGTGGCCGTGACCAGCACGATCCCCGCCCCGGCGATGGTCAGCGGGCCGGGCCTCTCGCCCAGTATCAAAAACACCCACACCGGGTTGAGCACGGGTTCCAGGTTCGAGAGCAGCGCGGCGGTCACGGGCGGCACGTTCTTCATCGAAAGCGAGAGGAAGAAGTAGCCTCCGGCCAGGCAGAGCCCCATGGCGGCGGCGATCAGCCAGTGCGCGGGCACGAGCGTGGCGTGCCCCGGCAGCAGCCCCGTCAGCGCGAACGGCGCGCAGAACAAAAGCCCCAGATAGGAGTAGTCCCTTGGATCCGTGTCCGGCATGCGCGCGCAGAAGTACACCAGTGCGAACGTTACCGCGGACATGAGCGCCAGTGCGTCTCCCGTCATGCTGCCTCCGGACAGCCCCTCCCACGAGCACAGCGCGACGCCGAAGAGTATCACGCCCGCTACGATCACGCTGCGCCGTCCGGGCTTCTGCCCGTAGAACAGCCATGAGAACAGTATCACGAACACGGGCATGGCGTACTGCAGCACGATGGCGTTGGCGGACGTGGTCAGCCGGTTCGCCAGCATGAACAGGAAGCCCGTCAGCGACACGCCCAGCGCGCCCAGCACGTTCCCGCGGCTCAGGCGGACGCGCCATGAGCCGCGCACGAGGCACAACAGCACGGCCGCGACCAGCGAACGCACGCCGTTCACCGTGATGGGGTCCCACGGCAGCGCCTTGCCCAGCACGCCGGCAAAGCTCCAGCTGATGGCCGCCAGCGCGACCTGCGCGGCGCCGATCCTTGCGCTCTTCATGGCTTTGCGGCCGTAGGTCTTTTCCCCGTTCTTATCCGATGAAGTCATGGTCGTATCCGTGATCCTCCGCGAATCCCTCCGCATAGCTCCCCTCCGGGCAGATGATCGTGAAGTCGCCGCAGCCGTCGAACGCGCTGGCGGCGATGGAGGTCACGCTCTCCGGGATGTACACGGTGTCAAGGCTTGTGATGTTGGCGAACGCCCTTGCGCTGATCGTCGTGCAGCCGTACGGTATGCGTATCACGGTCGCCTTCACGCCGATGAACGCCTCCGTGCCGACCGTGCGGGTCGAGGCGGGGAGCGTCAGCGTGCTCGCGGGGCTGACCTGTGCGCCCGCGTCGTACAGCGAATAGTTCTCTATTTCAAAGCATTGGTTCTGTACGAGCCAGGTGAAGTCGCTTCCCCTCGGGAGTAGGAAATGGATATTGTTCATCCGCATCACGGAGATGTTGACGTCGGAAATGCCCCAGGCGGCCGAGGATGTATTCCGGATGAACTGCATCGCTTCCGCGAAGGCGTCCGGATCCATGTTCATCGTCGTGGGAAGCTGGATCATTCTGATGGAGCTGCCCGTGAAGTTTTCATAATGATAGAACTGTACGAAGCCCTCCGGAAACACGAGCGTATCCGGTAAGCTCGCACATCCCTTGAAGACCGCATACCCTTTGAGACATTCAAGGTACTTCGGCATATTGAAGCTCTTCAGCGACGAGCAACCGTTGAACGTCTCCTGGTTGATCACCGTCACCGTATCCGGGAGGATGACCTTTTCGAGCGCCGTGCAGTTCTTGAACGTCGCGTACAGCTCCGTGACGCCGTTGGGGATCGTCACCTGCCGGAGGCTCGTGCAACCCTCGAACGTATAGGCCAATTTGCCTTTCCCGCCGGACAGCGTCACGCTCGCAAGCTGTTCACATCCCGTAAAGCAGCCGTCTCCCAGTTTTGTCACGCCGGCGGGGACCGTGACGCTCGTCAGCGCGGTGTCCCTGAAGGCCGACTCGCCGATCTCCGTCACGGTCGAAGGGATCGAGACGCTGGCCAGGTTGACGCACTGGTCGAAGCAGCGGTCGCCGATGCCCGTGATGCCGCTCTTGATGACGACATTCCTGATGTCCTTGTTGTTCAGGAAGAGACTGTCCGCGATGTCGCCGTTGCCGCGGACCGTGAGCGTGCCGTCGTCGCTGAGCGAATAGCTGACCACGTCGCCGGTCGCGGGAACGGTGGTGTATGCAACGCCGTTGTCCGCGCAATAGGTCTCGGCGTAGGAGCCCTCTTCCACGACGCATGTCACGTTCGAACAATTGAGGAATACGTCGCCCCCCATCTTCTGCACCGTGTTGGGGATCGTGAGCTCCACAAGACCGCTGCAGTTGTAGAAGGCCTCCTTGTCGATGCTCGTGAGCGTATCCGGAAGCACGCGCGATCCCGTGATGCCTTCGGGAGAAAAGATCAGCCTGGTCCGGTACTTGTCATAGAGTATGCCGTCCAGGGAGCTGAACGTGCCGTTGCCGGGATCGACCATGACAGTCGCAAGAGAGGTGCATGCGTCGAACGCGTACAGCGCGATCTCGTTTACGCTGGCGGGGATCGTCACCTTTGTGAGGCTCGAACACCCCGCGAAGGCCGAGCCTCCGATCTTCGTCACGCCGTTTTTGATCGTGAGACTGGCCAGGCTGTTGCATTCTCGGAACGAATACATCACGATCTCGGAGACGCTTGCGGGTATCGTGACAGATGTCAGGCTCGTGCAGCCGTAGAACGCCTCGAAAGGCACATTTTCCAGTGAGGTCGAAAGCGCCGCGGTCTTCAGGCTTGTGCAGCCCATGAAGACGTACTGTCCCATCTCCGTCACGCCGTTCGGAACTGTGATCCCCGTCAGGCTCTCACAGTACTGAAAGGCAGACTGACCGATATAGGTCACCGTTTCCGGTATGGCTGCGGTCTTCAGGGCCTCGCAGTGAGCAAACGTGGAGTCCTCGACGCGCGTCACGCTGCTTGGGATCGTGACGGATGTGAGCTCTGAGCACCAATAGAAAGCGGAACTGCCGATCGAGGTCACGGTATCCGGTATCGTAACGGTCTTTAGCGAATAACAGCTATCGAAGGCGTTTGCCCCGATCGCGGTCACGCCCGACTTGATCACGACGCTCGTGATGTCGTAGTTCTCCTCAAAGGCGTTGTCCGGTATCGCGCCCGTGCCGCTGACCGTGAGCTTGCCCGCGTCGCTCAATGTCCATGTGACCTCGGCGCGCGCCCCGCGCGCGTTTGAGAACAGAAGCAGCATCCCCAATGCCGCCAATACCGTCAGCAGGCGAAGTGTCGTACTCTCCCTCATGATTCTTCTTCCTCCTGTTCTGTGTCAAGCCTTGAGCGAAAGCGCGTACTCGCCCTCGCCGCGCTTCTGATAGCCCACCTTCTCCATATACGCCACGTGGCCGGGCGCGCCGCCGCGGAACACGAGCGTCCTGACGCCGTCCTGCGCGAGCCGGCCGTGCAGGTAGCGCCCCACGGTGGTGTCGCGGTAGACCGGCGTGGCGTAGTCAAGCAGCACCTGCACTTCGCCGTTGCCCAGCTTTTTGCCCATGAAGAGCCCCGCGGGGTTGCGGTCGCAGCAGATCAGCAGCACCAGGTCGGGCTTTGCTTCCTTTGCGGAGAAGTCCGGGAACCAGGTCTTTATGTCCTCGCCGCAGCTTTCGAGCAGCCAGCGCACGTAGGCGTCGTCCATGCTCGTCCTAATCAGGTCGTACTGCTTTTCGTGCTTCAGCAGCCTGACCAGGTGGTAGACGTTGATGCCCACTAAGAACAGGTTCATGGCGGCGGTGGGGTAGGAGCGTATGATCAGCGCGTAGACGGTGAATATCGCGCTGCCGACCAGGTTGACGGTGCGCAGCTTCACCACCGAGGACATCAGCATCGACACCACGACCAGCGCGGAGCCTAAGTAACCTATCAGTTCTATCCAGACGGAAGGATCCATGAAAGCCGCCTCCTTTTAACGGTATTATAGCATGTGAGGCGTCCGATTACAAGGGGAGAACGCTGGATGCGACGACATCTGCATTTGTCAATCGAAACTCAAATCGCGGTTTGTGCTTTACAGACCGGGATATCCATGTTAAAATACTGT